>JACDCP010000001.1 GCA_013817465.1 Gammaproteobacteria bacterium
GGACTGAAACGTGCTCGCTCATGTCTGCTCCGGTGTTTCTCCGATCCGATCGATACGGGCACCCTCGCCCGGGGCGACGAGCATCGTCGCCGTCAGCGCCGAGAACTTGTGCATCTTGACGTCACCGGTTTTGTAGATGAGCTCCGCCAGCGCCCCGCCGAGGAACAGAAAGCAGGCCAGCGATATGCACAGCACGCTGATGCTCGCGATCGTCAGGGAATAATCTCCACGATCGATCAGATAGTAGACGGTGAGCCCCAGGCAAAACATGCCTGCTATCGCAAAGGGCAATGACAAGGTGGCGAACCAGAGCAGCGGCCGCGAAGCGAAGGACGCGATCGTCTTGATGGTGAGCAGATCGAGCAGCACCTTGTAAACCCGTGACAGACCGTATTTCGACTCGCCGAACTGCCGTGCATGATGGCGCACCTTGACCTCTGCGATATTCGGCCCGGCAACGGATGCCATCGCCGGAATGAAACGGTGCATTTCCGAGTACAGGGGAACATTCCGGATCACCTGCGCCCGGAAGGCCTTCAGCGAGCAACCGTTGTCCTTGATCGGCACGCCAGTCACCTTGCCGATCAGCCAGTTCGCGATGCGCGACGGCACCTTGCGTGTCAGCAGCTTGTCCTGCCGGTCGAAGCGCCAGCCCACGACGATATCGGAGCCCTGACGGATCCGCTCGATGAACATCGGGATGTCGGCCGGATCGTTCTGCAGATCGCCGTCCATGGTGACTACGATCTCGCCGCGCGCATGATCGATGCCGGCAGCCATGGCCGGCGTCTGGCCGTAGTTCCGGCGGAATTTAATGACGCGCAGCCGGGGGTCGCCGCGGGCGATTTCGGCAGCTACCGAAAACGTGCGATCGCTGCTGCCGTCGTCGACGAAAACGACTTCATAATCGAGGCCCAAAGGGCGTATCGCCTTCGAAATTGCCTCATACAGAAGCGCGACGCTCTCTTCCTCGTTATAAAACGGGACGACGACGGACAGATCCATGAAAACGTTTCGCCTTTGACGACGGCAATCGAAGAGAATCCCGGAACCTCGCGAGTATACCCGCAGCCGGCGCGCTGCCCGCGTGACGCCGATCGCAGAACAAGGTATTTGAAACCGTTCGACTATGTCAAACGAGCCTGTCGAGGATCAGCCGCTCGATTTGACGGATCGCAGGATTCACAGACCGATGCGCAGCCGCAGGTACATCTTGAGGCGAGCGAGCTGTTCGATCTGGCTTGGATAATTCGTGGCCATCGCCGCGATCTTGCGTGGCGGATGCTCGAGATAGATGCAGGCCAGGGCTTCAAGCCGTGACAAACGCGCGCTGGGGCAGGCTCGCTCGTATCCGTATGCCTCGAGATCCTCGCCCGCCACAGCTTCGAATATCCGGAGCTCGCGCCGGGATAACATCTGCCGCCATCTGCCTGTATTCTCCGTGAGCACACCTTTGACGAGATTGGCTCGATTACGGATATCCGCCGAGTAGTCGGCGTACGACGGATCGGGACTGAGCATCTGCGGGAAGTATTCCACGGCGAGGAAATCACAAAGCTGCCGCACGACCGCTTCCGTGTCGCGCAGCAGGTCTTCGTAGCGTAGCTGGAAGAACTGCGCCCCGAGCCTCGTCTCGAGCCGCCGCGCAACCGCGAGATGTTGGGACCATCGCCGGGCGGCCGGGTGCACGTGCTTCGGCCCGAATCGCGCTTTCATCCACGAAACGGCGACGTCGCGTCCGTCACGAACGATATGCACGAAGCGCGCCGAAGGGAAACCTTCGAGGATATAGTCGGCGAAGAAAAGGTGGTGTGGCGTCTTCTCTCCCCAGCGCGACTTCCCCCGCGCCTCGGTCCACGCTTCCATGATTCCGGCAACGATCCCGTTCAGGTCGAAATGGCCGTTCGCTTCGATGCGCGCCAGGGCCTCTCGTCCGTCGACGGCCGGGATCCACCTCCTCAGTCGCGGGGTCGCCAGTATGTCGCGCAGAAGTCGTTCGCGGTTCCGGGGCCTGCGAAGATCGCCGTAGTGGGTAATCCAGGGCAGAAACGTATCGTAGAAGTGCGACTCTCGCGGCACTGCTATTGCGGGATGCCGGCCGATGATCCGGCTCATCAGCGACGTGCCGGAACGCGGCGCGCCAATGATGATGACCGGTGGCTCCATCCTCGCTGACGTGGCGCTCAGAAACCGGCTCGCAGCCGCACATAGATCAGGGAGAGAACCGCCAGGTGCATCTGGCTTTTTCTGTTCTTCACCAGAGGCACGATTTTGCGCAGCGGATGCTCGATATATTTGTAGAACCTGCGTTGCGCAGCCGAAAGCCGCGGATTCCCGCAGACCCGATCATAGCCGTGTGCCTCCAGCTCCTTCCACGCCACTGCTTCGAATATCCTGAGCTCGCGCGGCGACAAGGCCCGCCGCCATTTTTCGGCGTTGCCGGCCATGATCGGCTTTGCCAGATTCGCATCGTTGCGCGCGTCGGTGGGATATCCCTCCTGCGAGCGATAAAACTTGAGCATGCCCGCGCTGTATTCCTCACCCAGAAAATCGCAGATGCGTCGCACCGTCATTTCGGCGTCGCGCAGCAGATCTTCGTAACGCAGCTCGAAATACTGCGCCGGGCCGAGCTTCTCTTCGAGCTCGTGCGCTGCCTCGAGAACCTCCAGCCACCGTAAGGCCGCGGAATATACATGCTTCGGACCGAACACTGCCTTTTTCCAGGAGACGGCCACATCGCGTCCATCGCGCACGATGTGGATGAACTGCGCCTGCGGAAAATCCTCCAGGATCCGGTCCGCGAGGAAGAGATGCGCCGGCGTCTTTTCGCCCCAGCGCCGTTTTCCCTGCCCTCTGCACCAGGCCTCCATGATCCCGGCGACAATCCCCCCGAAATCGAACCGGCCGTTGGCCTCGATCCGCTCCAGCGCGGCCTGCCTGTCGACACGGGGCAGCCAGTTTCGCAGCACGTCGGTTTGCAGAATGTCGCGTACCAGCCGTTCGCGGTTCCTGCGCGCGCCCAGATCGCCATAGTGGCGGAGCCAGGGCACGAAGGTCTTGTAGAAATACGATTCGTAGGGGACGGCAATCCCCGGGTGATTGCCGATGATCTGGCTGATGAGCGACGTGCCCGAGCGGGGCGTGCCGACGAAAAAGATCGGCGATTCCATTCCCTTGACGGTTGATTTGTCGAAGGCCCCTTCCATCACGCTCCGCATGGTTACCGCTGTGCTGGATATATACTACACTCCGATCTTGCCATGGATTGCCCCGCGTTTCAGACTCCTCCCGGCTGCTCGCCGGGGCGGCCGTAAAGGATGCGCATGAACAGTTTCTGGGACGGCCGCACTGCCCTCGTCACCGGCGCCGGCGGATTCACGGGCCGGCACCTCGCCACTGAGCTGAAGCGACGCGGAGCAAAAGTCAGGGCTTTCATCCGGGAAGGCTCGTCATCGGATTTCGAATCGGCGATCGAGATCTTTTCCGGCGATCTGCTCAGCGACGATGACTGTCATCGCGCCATGCAGGGAATGGATACGATTTTTCACGTTGCGGCTGTCTTCCGTCGCGTTTCGACGACAACGGAAGAGCTGCGCCGGATTCATGTGAACGCCACGGAGCACTTGTTGCGGGCGGCCAAAGAAGCCGGCGCGCGGCGTTTCGTGCACACCAGCACGATCGGCGTGCACGGCGGGCTCAAGGTCGATCGAGCCGATGAGCAGGGTGAATTCAGCCCGAGTGACGATTACCAACTCACCAAGCTCGAGGGCGAGCAACTCGTCAGCCGGCTGGCGCCCGAGCTCGGCGTGCCGTACAGCATCATTCGTCCCTGCGCGATCTACGGTCCCGGCGATACGCGCTTCCTCAAATTCATCAAGCCGATCAGCCGCGGCATGTTCGTCATGGTCGGTCCCGGCGAGGTGCACGGTCACTTCGTCTATATCGACGATCTGGTGGAGGGCTTCCTGCTGGCCGGCGAGAAGGAAGAGGCCTGCGGCGAGACCTTCATCATCGGCGGCATGCGCAGCCACAGCCTGAACGAGTTTGCGCGCACGGTGGCGGACATCTGCGACGTGCGGCGTTCCGGCATCAGGGTGCCGGTCTGGCCCGTATACGCGGCCAGTGTCGTGTGCGAGAAAATCTGCAAGCTCATCGGCGTGGAGCCGCCGCTGCATCCGCGCCGCGTGGCCTTCTTCACCAAGCACCGCTCCTTCTCGATCGCCAAGGCCCGCAGGCTGCTCGGCTACGAGCCGAAGACGGATCTCGAGACCGGGATGAGACGCCTGATCCTCTGGTTCCGGCAGCAGGGCTACATGCACACGATCCTGGTGCTGGTCGGGATGTAGTCAAAATGGGGACATTCCTGATTTTCGTTTCGAAAATCAGGAATGTCCCCATTTTCGGTCAGCGCGCAGGATGACCGGGGAGCCGAGCAGATGCGTCAGGCCGACTGCCCGTGAGGCCGTGTCGGCCGCGCGCACGACAGCGTTTGCGTCGAGCGCGCGATGGACGAACATCGGCAGAAAGAACTGCTTGCTGGCTCGCGCCGGCGCGAAGCCGTGCTCCGCCAGAACGCCCGCCAGTTCCCCGGCCGTGAAGCTCGTGTACGTGCGGGTATTCCCTTCGATGCGTTTCTTGAGCGCGAACAGCAGCGGCGTCAGCGCGTTCAGGCTCCACTTGCTCGGGTAGTCCACGACCAGCGACCGCGACGACACGCGAGCGAATTCGGCCAGCAGCCGTGGCCAGCGCTCGATGTGCGACAGCAGCCGCACCGATATGACCAGATCGAAGGCCTGATTCGGGTACGGTAAAGCGAGCAGGTTTCCCACGTCCTGACGGACATTTACGTGTGGGTGGATGCCTCTGAAGCGCTCGTAGCATCGCTCGTCGCTGCTCAATATCGTCACGTCGTAGTTGCGCTTCAGCAGCAGCTCGGTGAGCTGGCCATGGCCGCCTCCGACGTCGAGCACCGACCTGCCGTCGAAATCGCTCAGCACGTCTTCGATGGCGGCCGTCTGTGTGTCGAGGAAGTACTGCCCCGCGCGCCCCTGGAAGCGGGAGGCATAGTCAGCCGAGGCGGTCTCGATATCCGGGGTCTCCGGCGTTTCTTCTTCTTGCATGGACGGCTCGCCTCAGGAGCAAATGGGGACATTCCTGATTTTCGTCTCGAAAGGAGAAAATGGGGACATTCCTGATTTCCGAAAAAATCAGGAATGTCCCCATTTTCAGGCTGTCTCGGATTGCTCGGAAGTGTGCCGATCGACGACTTCCCTGATCTTGCCGATGCTTTCCAGGGACTGAATCTCCCGCATGGAGAGCTTGATGCGGAACGCCTGCTCGAGCGCCGTGATGAGCCGGAAATGATTGAGCGAATCCCAGCGGTCGACGGTCTCTGGTGTGAGATCGTCGGACAGGCTGGATTCGTCCACCTCGAAAACTTCCGCTATGATCTGCTCAACAGTCCTATGCATCTTCACGTTCCTTCGCCGTCGCGAAGCACATCCTGGGCCGATGAAGCCTGCCTCGCAAATTATGCAGAAACCGCCGTCTGCCGTGATGTTAAGTCTGTCACAAGACCGCGCGGCCTTCTACATGAACGGCGATTAGCATGAGCCGCTTGATAGTGATCGGCAACGGGACCCTGGCCATGGATTGCCTGGCTATGCTGCACGATCGGCCAGCCGCCGAAATCGTGCTGGTCGTGTACGATCAGCGGGAGCGTTCCATCGGCGGCGGCGTCGCGGCTTGGTGCAAAAACCACAGCGTGGCCGTGCTGCCGGTAGAGAAAAACATCAATGCGCCGGAGGTCCTGCAAGGGATCACGGCGCTCGAACCCGACCTGATCTTCAATATCAACAGCTTCTTCATCTTCCGCGACGAGCTGCTCGCGGTCGCGAAAGGCGGCATGGTGAACTTTCACAATGCCCCGCTGCCGAGATTCCGCGGCGTGCACTCACCGTCCTGGGCCATCATCACTGGCGCGACCGACTACGGCGTCACCTGGCACTTCATCGACAAAGGAATCGACACGGGTGACATCATCGCCCAGCGGCCGGTCGAAATCAGCGACGACGAAACCGCGCTCAGCCTGACGATCAAGTGCATGCTGGCGGGCAAGGCGCTGTTCGCAGAATTCATCGACGATTTGCTCGCGGGGGACTTCACGCGCACGCCCCAGTCCGGCCCCGGCTCGTATTACTCGCTGCGGGATACGCCGAATGGCGGCTATATCGACTTCAGCGACGACTGCAAGATCATCGACCGGGTCGTGCGCGGCCTCGATTTCGGCCCGGCGACCAATACCTTCGTGCACGCGAAAACGCGTTTCCGCGAGCGCGATTTCATCGTCAGCCGCGTAAGCTGTAGACCGCAGGCAGCAACGAAACCGCCGGGCACTGCGCTCAGCACCGACGCCGGGCGGCTGGAGGTTGCGGCAGGTGACGGGATCGTGTCGATAGAAGACGTGCGGTCGGCCGACGGTGAGCCGCTCACGGTATCCGGGCTTATCGACAAACTGGGCATTCGCCCGAACGATCGCCTGGAGAACGTACGCGTGAGCTGAAATCCCCTGCCGCAAACCGGCCACGAGGAAAACTCCTCGCTACCGAACGTCATGCAGATAACCGCGCCGATGAGCGGGAAAATGGGGACATTCCTGATTTTCCGTGAGATGTTCTTCGGCTAAGCAAGGGCATCCGGAAAATCAGGAATGTCCCCATTTTCCTCTCGCGCGGTGGCCTGCCACAACAAGCATCAACGCTGCGCGATTTCGGCAAGGGCCTGGCGGTCGATCTTGCCGTTCAGATTCAGCGGCATGTGGTCGATGCTTTGAATGACCCGCGGCTGCATGTACGCCGGCAGCTTGCGTTGCAGATATTCGGCGAGCGCGTCGCCGACGTCCTCGTAATCCTCGATGAAAAGGTGCAGCCCGCTCGTGCCCTCTTTGTTGGGGACGGCAATGACGGCAGCCTGAGCGCGACCCGCGAACTCCCGCGCGTGATGCTCGATCTCACCGAGCTCGACGCGATGGCCGTCGATCTTGACCTGGAAATCCGCCCGCCCGCAGTAGATGAATTTATTCGCTGCGTTGACGAAGCAGATATCCCCGGTGCGATAAGCCTTGCCTCCCGTAACCCCTTCGATATCGACGAAGGCCGCAGCGGTCTTTTCCGGATCGCGCCAGTAATGATCGGTGACCTGGGGCCCTTGCAGGCACAGTTCTCCCATCTCTCCCTGCGCCACCGGCACATTGCCCTCATCGACGACGTACGCGCTCACGTCCGGCATCGGCCGGCCGATAGCCACGATGCCGTTGACGGCTTCCGCCCGCGCCGATTCGGCTTCCCAGTCGTAGACCAGGCAGTAGATCGTCGCTTCAGTGGGCCCGTAAACGTTCTGGATTCGCGCATTCGGCACGCATTTCGACCAGCCCTCGACCAGCCCCTGCGGCAAGGCTTCGCCGCAGAACTGGCTGTGGCGTAAAGCGGGCAACTCGATCTCGTCGAAGAAGCGTTCGAGGTACGCGAGCGCCGAAGGCACCATGAGGGCCACCGTCAGCTCATGCTCCTGCAGCAGCGTGACGATGTTCATCCAGGCGATGCCCTTCTCCGGGAGCACATAGCAGCAGGCGCCGATGCACAGAGGCGCGAACAGCGATACCACCGACAGGTCGAACGTCAGCTCGAACATCTGCAGGAACCGATCCTCCTTCCGGTAATCGCCGATTTCCGGATCGAGAACGACGTCCATGAAGCTGTTGAGATTGCGGTGGTAGATTGGCACGCCTTTCGGCCGCCCGGTGCTGCCGGAAGTAAAAAACAGGTAGGCCAGGGAATCGGTGTGTATGTCCGCTAGATCCAGGCTGCTGCTGGCGCGCGAATCGGAGTCCAGCCGCCGCGTGCGCATGACTTCGATATCCACAGGCAGGGCATGCTCGATGTGCCCGGCACTCTCCTGTCGACCGCTGGCCAGCACCACCTCGAGCCCGGCATCCTCGATGATCCGGGCATTGCGGTCCTGCGGATGCTTGTTGTTGAGCGGCACATAGGCCGAGCCGTTCGCCAGGATTGCAAGGATGGAGGCATAGGTGGCGGCGTCATCCCCGGTCAGCACGCCGATGCGCCGCTGATCGGCAAACCCCGACTCCACGAGGCCGTTGCGTATGCCCTGCGCGAGCGCCGAAAGCTCGCGATACGTGTAATGTCGCCCATCCGCATACAGCGCATGGCGCTCGGGGAAAAATTTCGCCACTTCGGCGAACTGGTGAATGACCGTCCTGATCGGCATCAGTCCTGCTCCGTCCGTTGCCAGGCGGGAAAGCGCTCCTCCAGCGCCTGAATCTCGTGTCGCCCCCGGGCCTCGTCCCAGCCGAGCCGCGCCGCCATGAATCCGGCGGCAAAATCGACGGTCTCGCGGGCCGGCAAGGCAAAAGAGGCGATGCCGGTACGCCGGAGCAGCAGATCCCGCAGGTTCCAGGCCATTTCCTCCGCGATCGCGTGCTCGAGCTCGGCCCGTATTGCCAGCGGGCAGCCCGGCACCGCTTCCGCAAGCGCCGGGGCCCCGTCTGCCAACGCCATGATCCGGTCGAGGCGGCTGCCGTAGTGGCTCACCATGCGCTGTACGGCGTCCTCCGACAGCCTCGCACCATACCGCCGGCGAGCCGAATCCAGATAGGCATCCGGACCCGCTCTGAAATCCGCGCCATAGAGCGGCGTGCGCGCCGAGACCGATTGACCTGCATTCAGTTCCGCATCCCGCACGACGCGATCGATGGCGCATTCTGCCACCTGACGCGCCGTGGTGTACTTGACGCCGGAAATGACATAAAGCCCGCGCGGCGCGCCCGATCCCGCCGCTGCAACGAGCCGGTAACTCGACTCCAGCTCGGGTTCCGAGTGCTCCTCGCGACCAGTCGCCGGCAGCAGTCCGAGATGGACCTGCGTGACGTCGTCGATATCGAGATGCAGATCGGGCATGACGCCGTCGAGCTGCGCGAGCGCCGCTTCGACTTCCGCCGCATCGGGTTGCAAGGCATCGGGACCATCGTCGTCGGGGTAATACCACGTCCCCGCCACGCACCCCTCGCGCCAGGGAGCGACGAACAGCAAACGACCCGGTGCCGCAGGCGGCGCGGCCGGCAGGACGCCGAGCGCGCAATCCGCCACGCGGCGCCGCAATACGAGATTCATGCCGCGTGCCCATGGCTGGCGACGGACGGGCTCCTGCTGCGGATACCACTCGAGGCTGCCTGCCCAGGGTCCGGTGCAATCGATCACCGCCTCCGCCCCGATCTCCATGGCAGCGCCGGAACGCTGATCGAACGCCCGCACCCCCGAGACCCGGCCATCTTTCATGACCAGCCCGGTCACTGCACAATGATTCAGCGCGTCCGCCCCCGCACTTACGGCTGACATGACGAAGCTCAGCACCAGCCGCTCGGCGTCGTGCGCCTGGGCGTCGAACCAGCGCGCGCCGCCGGTGATCCTGTCGTCGCGCAGCGCCGGCGCTTTGGCCCTGAGCATTTGTGCGGAAATCAGCTTGCCCGCCGGAATCCGCCGCTCCCCGGCGACGCCAAGATTGCGGTCCGCCGAAAGCAGATCGTTGAGCCCGAGGCCGGCCCGAAGCGCCAGCGCGCTCTTGCCGGACCCGCGATAGGCGGGCATGACGCACTCGAGCGGACGCACGAGATGCGGCGCGATGCGCAGCAGCGCACGACGCTCGCGCACCGAGGCGCGCATGCGCGGCACATCCAACGTCTGGAGATAACGAATGCCGCCGTGGATGGTCCGCAGGCTGTTGGCCGAAGTGCCGCTGCCGAAATCGTCCGCTTCCAGCAGCAGAGTCCGCAAGCCGCGCGAGGCGGCCTCCCAGGCCACGGCGGCGCCGTAGATGCCGCCGCCGGCAACGATCAGCTCATAGCTCTCGCGCAGGCGAGGGGGAAAATGGGGACATTCCTGATTTTCCGAACATCGTTTCATCTTGCTGACGAGGAGCCATTTCTCAGAAAATCAGGAATGTCCCCATTTCCGGCTCAGGCACTCTGCGCCTGGAGCGGCGCGTATATACCGCCGAGGCAGTCCTTGAACACGCGATAGCTGTGCTCGCGCTCGATGAGCGCACGCGCATTGCCGGCCAGGCGTTGCCGCAATGCCGGATCCCGCAGCAAGCGGAGCATCTCCGCGGAGAAGCTCTGTTTATCCGGGCTCGCGAGCGCCGCCGTGCCAGGTGTCATCACTTGGGTGTGGGTCGGCAGATCGGTGGCGAGCACCGCGACGCCGGAGTCGAGGTAGCTATACACTTTCATCGGCGTATTGAGCCCGTGCACGCGCGGCGAAACCAGCAGGTCCGCCTGCGACATGTAGCTGCCGAGCCGGCCGACGGGTCGCGGACCGGGGAAATGGGCATGCCCGTCGATGCCCAGCCGCCCGGCCGCTGCCGTATAGCGCTCGATGTCCGGCGTCGAGCCGCCGATGATGACGAGATGCACGTCGTCGAATTCGCGGCGCACGAGGCTGAAACTCTCGAGCAGCAGATCGATGCCCTGATACTTCTCCAGATTGCCGATGTACATGACCAGGCGCCCGTCGATATCCAGCGTCTCGCGCAGGTCTTCCGCCGGCCCGCCGTCGCCGGCGACTTCATTCCGCAACGAAACGTCCTTGAGCACCACGATGCGCCGCGGGTGAAACCGACGCACTTCGTCCGCCAGCGCATCGCACATCGGCACCACCACGTCCGCGTAGCGGATCGGCAGCGATTCGAGAAACACCAGCAGGCGGCGCAGGAAGCGCAGCCGCGGGAACCTGTCGACGATCTGCGTGGACATCATCGAGTCCATGTCGACGATGTAGGGGATCGAACGCAAAGGGCATACTGCCAGCGCCATGAAAGACGCTTCCTCCACAGCGTGCACCACGTCATAGCGCTTGCGCAGCATGAGGCCGAGGAATTTCCAGAACAGAAAGAAATCGCAGACGATCTTGCGCAGCGACAGGCCAGGCGGAACGTGCTCGATACGGATCCACGGCCGGATGCGATGGATGCGCTCGCTCGGCAGTGTCTCATCGCGCCCGAGATGCAAGGTCAGCAGCTCGACGTCATGGCCGGACTCGACGAGCGCGCGCAGCAGCAGGTTGACGGCGATGGGGGTGCCCCGATCCTCATAGAACGGGTGCGGCGCCACCACGAGGATTTTCATGAAGCGCGCTTCCCGGTACGCAAGCCGATCTGATTGCGCACGAATCTCGCGCTGGTCTCGAGCCGGCCGAACGGCCGCCAGGCGATCGAACGATCGCGCAACGCGCGCTTCAGGTCTGCCGATGGCCGCGCATCCCCGAGCTCCGCCTCGAGCGCGCAGCCGAAGCTGCCGATTCTCTCGACCTCCCGCGGCAGCGGCAGGGGATCACTGCCCGGCAAGATGCGCATACCCCTCCTCTGCGCCTGCCGGAAATGTGCAGGATGCTGCCAGAACACCGGACGGCCCGAATTGTCGCCGAGATAGAGCTCGGCAGCAAAATCGTTCTGCAACAGCCCTTTGAGAATGCGCCCGCGCCGGCCGAGCCATTTGCCGACGGCCCAGGGCAGCACAACCAGAGCATCGGCGGCCTGTGCCGCATCGATCAGGTCACTGGCCGGTTTCCCATCGGCAAGCCGCTTATCGGTGGCGAGCGTGAGCACTTCCAGCCCTTCGCTGGAGATCACCTGGTATCCCGCCACGATCAACAAATCCGTTTCGGCATGCGCAGCTTGCGCACGCACGACCAACGGGTCTTCACTGAATCCATGCAGACGCCAATTGCCCGCTGTGCCGCCATCGGCCGCCAGCTCGCAAAGCCCTGAGTAACGATCCTCGCGGGCGGTCTCGGCCAGCATCAGGACGCCGGCGGATAATCCCCCGCAACCGCGTTCCGCCGCAGTCGCAAAATTGCGACTGGCAGCATTCAGCGCGACTGACGTAGCGAAACCGTCGTAAAAATGTACGTGGCCATCGATGAGCAGCGACTTTGCTGATGCGGTCTGCATAGCTGCCAATGGTAAGCCATTCTGTGACAGGCGTGCCTGAACGCCGCCAGACGCGCGGGCTGCAGGCACCGGTCGAAGCGCGCGGCGGCGGGCTTCGATGTGCCTCGCAGCATGGGCCTATGGTATCTTTCGCAGGGTTCATGTTTCACGCGAAGGGAGTCCGCTATGCGATTGATGCCGCCGATGCGAGCCGCCGGAATGCTGCTGGCCCTGATTCTGGCCGGCGGAGCTGCCGCGCAGGATGCGCCGCAGCCAGGGGCCACCGACGAGGGCTACCAGATCCAGCCGGGGGACGTGCTCAATATTTCCGTCTGGAACGAGGAAGATCTGCAACGCGAAGTGCTGGTCCGGCCCGATGGCGCGATCTCGTTTCCGCTCACGGACGGCGACATCCAGGCGGCCGGGCGCACGGTCGAGGAACTGCGCCAGGAAATCATGCAACGGCTGTCCAAGTACATCCCGGATCTCGTCGCTACAGTCAGCGTCACGCAGATCCTCGGCAACAAAATCTACGTGATCGGCCAGGTCAACACCCCCGGCGTATTCGTCATGAATCCGCGCGTCGATGTCATGCAGGCGCTCAGCATGGCCGGCGGCGGGACGGCATTCGCCTCCCTGGACAATATCCGCATCCTGCGGCGTACGGGAGACGGCGAGCAGAAGGCCTACCGCTTCGAATACGGCGACGTGATCAAGGGCAACAACCTCGAGCAGAACGTCATGTTGAGGAGCGGCGACGTCATCGTCGTTCCCTGAGGGCAAGCAAGATGCGCATCAATCAGATCGGGCGGCTTGAAAAAGCTTCGAGTTACCCGTCGTTCCGGAGAACCAGGGGCGCGATGCTCCCCGCGGCCGCAGCCGCGCTCATGCTCCCGCTGAGCGCGTTCGCCGCGGACGGCTATTTCCTGCCTCAGGCGAGCGCCGAGTCCATATACAACGACAACTGGCGCCTCCAGCCCGATAACCGGGAACAGGTCGACGCGCTCGGCGCGTTTTTCGATATCAGCGCCACGCTCGGCCTGCGCTCGCCGCGCAGCGATATCAGCGTCACGCCGCGGCTGCGCTCGAGCTTTTTCACGGATTCCGAGGACGACGACCGGCTTTCCTCCGACGACCAGTTCCTCGACGTGGCGGCGTATCGCGAAACCGAGCAGGCGCGCTGGGCCTTCACGGGCGGATATTCCGACGAATCCGTGCTCTCCAGCGAGCTTTCGGACATCAATGTCGACGATCCGACCGATGACGTCGGCGATACCGGCCGCCTCGACGTGCGCAATGAGCGCCAACGCATCACCGCGCGTCCGTCATGGACCTACATCTACTCGGAGCAGACGCAATTCGGTCTCGGCTATCGGTTCGTCGATGTCTCATTCGACGACCAGCTCGTCACGCGGCAGGTCGATTACACCGACCACCAGGTGGATGCGAATCTGACCCGTCAGCTCACGGAGCGCACCCTGCTGACGACGCAGCTTTTCGCCAGTCGCTTCGAAGCCGATCAGGTGAACAACGAAACCGACAGTGTCGGCGTCAATTTCGAGCTCAGCCGGCGCATGACGGAGCGCGTCCGCGGCTCTTTGAACCTCGGTGCGCAGCGGGTGGACGCGGAGTTCGTCGATCCGGTGACCGGCGCTACGATGAGCGAGTCCAACACCAATCTCCTGTTCGGCGCAGGCCTGCGCGGTGAAGTCACCGAGATCACGAGCTGGATAGCGGAGCTGAGCCGCCGGGTGAACCCCAACGGCACCGGCTTCGTCGTCCAGACCGACCAGCTCCTGCTGTCGATCGATCATGCTTTTTCACAGCGGCTTCGCGGCAACATCGGCGCGCGCGCCTTTCGCAATGAAGCCATCGATGACAACGCGACCAATCAGTTCATCGAGCGTGACTACGCGCGGCTCGAAGGCGGGCTCGAGTGGTCGCTGACCGAGACCTGGTCGCTGTTCGGCCGCTACAGCTACACGCGGCAGGAGTTCGAACGCCCGCTGGACGACATGGGCGGCATGGTCCCGCCCGGCGAGGAGGCCACGGCGAATGCCATCAGCATCGGCATCGCCTACCGGGGGCGCCTGCGGCGCTGATCAGCCGCACGAAGGCGGGAACTGTGAATGGCGTCACGGCGGCGCGCCCCGGTAGAATCCACGATACACAAGATGAAGCAGACGACAGAACACTGCGGTGCGCCTGAGACTCCGGAACGAGATTGACCGCCATGGAACAGGATGCCAGCACTCTCAATGACTACGTAGCGACTTTCCGCAGACGGAAGTTTCTCATCCTCAGCGTGGCGTTCTTCGTCATGCTGATCTTCGTCGCCGTCACCTTCAGCCTGCCCGCGGTCTACCGCTCGACGGGAACCATCCTCATCGAGCAGCAGGACATCCCGGACGAGCTGGTGCAGAGCACGGTCTCGAGCTATGCCAACGAGCGTATCCAGATCGTCAGCCAGCGCGCGATGTCGCGGGAAAATCTGGAAAAGATCGTCGAAGAGCACAACCTTTACCCGGAAGAGCGCGCCGTCACCTCGATGGACACGGTCGTCGACATCTTCCGCGCCAGCACCCTGCTGGAACCCGTCAGCGCCGAAATCGTCGATCCCCGCACCGGCCGGTCTTCACTGTCGACGATCGCTTTCACGCTGTCCTACGACAATGAATTGCCCGAGAAGGCGCGCGACGTTGCCCGCGATCTCGCCCAGCTTTATCTCGATGAGAACGACGCCAGCCGCACCGAAGCGGCCGAGCAGGCCTCGGCCTTTCTCGCCGAGCGGGCCAGTCAACTGGAAGAAGAGATTACGAAGATCGAGTCCGCGCTCGCGGATTTCAAAGAGCAGCACGGCAACAGCCTGCCGAGCGTGCTGGATCTGAACCGGGAACGCCTGCTTGCGGTCGACACCTCGATCAGCGAGACGGAAGGCAGCATCCGGGCGCTGCGCGACAGCCGCAATCTTTTGCAATCCGAGCTCGCGGTAACCGATCCCTACGAGTCCGTGTATGGGTCGGAGGGCGAGCTCATTCTGAGCCCCGAGCAGCAACTGGCGGCGCTGCAACGCGAATACGCCGCCTTGTCGGCAAGATACAGCGAAAATCACCCGAATCTGGTCACCCTGCGCAAGCAGATTGCGCAGCTTTCCGGTGGCGACGCATTCACGAGCAGTGCAGCCATCGACGCTGAGCTCGAAGTACGGCGGGCCGAACTCGCCGAAGCGCAACAGAAATATTCCGCCGATCATCCCGACGTCACCCACCTGACGCGCCTGATCGAGGGGCTGGAGAGTCAAAAGGCAAACCTTTCGGAAGAGCCGGCGGCCGCCCCCCAGATTAATCCGACGAGTCCCCTGTACGTACAGAAGCAGGGTCAGTTGAATGCGACGATCAACGAGCTGCGCGCTGGCGAAGCAAGGCTCCAGGAGCTGCAGTCGCAACGCGCGGACTACGAGGAACGCCTGATGTCCTCGCCGCAGATCGAACGCGAATACACGGCGCTTCAGCGCCGTTATGAAAGCGGCTTGCAGCAGTATCGCGAGATTCAGGACAAGGAACGCACGGCTCAGCTCTCGGCGTCGCTCGAGTCATCGGACAAGGGCGAGCGTTTCGCGCTGGTCGAGCCGCCGACCGTGCCGACAGCGCCCGTGAGCCCCAACCGGATGGCGCTGCTGATTCTAGGCTTCGTGCTGGCCGCCGGAATGGGTATGGGTATCGCCGCGATCGTCGAGGCGATGGACAGCAGCGTGCGCGGGGCGAAAGACGTCTTCCGCCTGTTCGATATGCCGCCGCTCGCTTCCATCCCCTACGTGGAGAATCACGCAGACGTGCGCCGCAGAGTCGGGCGCAACATCATCACCGCAGGCGTAGCCGCGTTCAGCATCGCGGTCGTTGCCGTGATCATTCAAGTGCTCGGGTGATCGTCGATACGAGGCTGCACCATGGGACGAATTGAGAAAGCGCTGGAAAAGGCCCGCCAGGTGCGGGACCAGGGCGGTCACGCGGCGCCGGCCCTCCAGGAACGGCGGCATGCGAGCCCCAGCTCGCTCGTTTCCGCGGCACCGCGCCAGAGACGCGAAGCGGCCCATCCGGCCCGCGCGGAAGAGATGTTCGCCAAGGCCACCGTGCTCGCGGCGGACCCTGACGTGCTGGTCAGGAACCGCATCATCACCAACAGCCAGAACAATCCCGCGCGACCGGCCTACAAGATGCTGCGCACGCGCCTCTTGCAGCGCATGCGCTCGAACGGCTGGACATCGCTGGCCGTGACCGCGGCCGGCCCGGGCGAAGGCAAGACCATCACCGCGATCAATCTGGCCATCAGCCTGGCCGGCGAAGTGAACCAGCGGGTCTTCCTGGTCGACCTCGATCTGCGCCGGCCGAACATCAGCAAGTATTTCGGCATCGAGCCGCAGCACACCCTCAGCGACTACCTGCGTGGCGATGCGACGCTGGACCAGATCCTCGTCAGCCCCGGCATCGACCGGCTCGTTATCGTGCCTAACGATACCGTGTTCGAAAACTCGTCCGAATTGCTGTCTTCACCGAAGATCGTGCGCATGGTCGACGAGCTGCGCGTCAGCGACCCGTCCTGGATCGTCATCTATGACATGCCCCCGCTGCTGGCGGCGGACGACACTCTTGCATTCTCGCCCTCAGTCGACGCGCTGCTGGTGGTCGTGGCCGAAGGCCAGACGACGCAGGATGAGGTGTCGCAGGTGCGGGAACTGTTGAAAGACGCCAATATTGTTGGCACCGTTCTCAACAAGTCCCAGGATGCCTCGTCGGTCTATTACTGATCGGCGGCGCTTCTCCCAATCCGCATCCGGGCCCCGGCCGCTACCGCGGATCACCCGACGTCACATCACGCCCTCGAATTGGTTGGCTGCACCGGGCAGCCGCTTGCGGTTGATTCGATGTACCGCAGAAAGCAAGCGCTGCGTGGCGCGAAAGTAAGCGAAGCTCCGGCTCATGGTGTGTTCGTGATCGGCGATGGCCAACCTGGGATTGCGCTTCACGGCCCTTATCGACGGGAAGCGACCCGGGCGTGAGTCATACCGTCGCAGAAAGCTCGGCCCGATCATGATTTGAAACCGGTTCAGATTCACACGATCGATCACATCGCTGTGACGCTCCAGGAACTCCGCACTTTCCCGCACATCCCTGGCCTCTTCGGCAGGGGCGCCATGGATCATGGTTACGCGCAGGCTTATGCCGGCCGCCGCAGCGTCATGAAAAAATCGGGAAGAAATTGCCAGATCCGTACCTTTTACCCACTTGTCCAGGATACGTTGACTGCCGGATTCCAGACCGGTGGTCAATCTGACCAGGCCTGACTGCCTGGCCTGCTTGAGCGTCGCGACATCAAGCCCGTTCGGCGCTTGCGCGCCGACATGCACAGACCCGATCCAGCTCGGCGATCGCGATTTTTGCGCCATGCTACTGGCGAGCGTTTGCCAGACTTCCAAGTCCGAATTGAGTTTCAGGTCCGTAAATACGAACAAAGAGGTGCCGTGCTTCCGTGATTGATGTTCAATCTCGTTTAGCACATTCCCAGATGATCGGGAGCGGAAAGTGCGGCCCGCGGTGCTCGTTACGTCCGAACAGAACGTACAGACTCCCCACCCGCAACCGCGACCAGTGATCATGGGGATGATTCGGTTTGGGTACGCCGACCACGGGAAATCGGAGTAGTCGGGAAAGGGCACTGCATCGAGGGCTTTGAGCGGCGGACGGGGGGTCCCGCACCCGTTCGGCAACCAGATACCTGCAAATCCGGAGAGTTCCCCGCCGGATACCGCACGGCGTACGATGTCCGGCAATTCCAGTTCAATCTCTCCACCGACCAGCGCGTGGAGGCCGGGAATATCGAGCCACGCCTGCGCAACCTCGCGTATTGCGAAGTAGCTGCCGCCAATGACCAGAGGAACGCCTGCTTTTTCACAACGGCGGCCTATCTCGGCACACACGTCGTAATACATCAGATACGTCGAAACGAGCACGAGATCGAAGTCGGCAGGATTCGCGTCGGAGAATATCCGGCTGATGTGTGGGTGAGTGCGGGTGGCCAGCGTTCCTCGCACAATCGATATGCCCTGCCGCACATACTGCGCAGCGCGCCCCGGCGCGTAAGCCAACGCGTAGTTGAGGCGGCGGCCCGCATCGCGATAGGCCGTCTCGGCAGGCTCACGCGCGACGCCCGGTACGCCGTATGCCAAAGGAGACAGCACGGTGACATGGATGTCCTGTGCGCGCAGTACTGCGGCGAGGTATCCCACGGCGATGGTAGGATAACGACTGAAATTGTTCAGATCGACGACCAGGACCCGAAGAGCATTCATGGCGGCCCCATTAATCCGCGTCCTCCACCCCGCGCGTGCGGTACGGTCGGCTCAAGACGAACCTGCTCACCGACGCGCGCAATCCCGCTCCTATTCACTCATTTCCAGTTTAACTCCATTCGATACATTGTCTGGCGTTTATATCAGAGAGACCGCCGCCGGGGCTCGAAGCTGCCATGCCGGCGGTCGCGCTCTGCGTGAAAAAGGCGTGCGCGGCATTCGCGTCGGCGGAATGACCACGCGGAGGCGTCAGTGAACACGCAACTTCTGGCGTTCGTCCATATAGAGAAGGCAGCCGGCACAACGCTCATCTATCTCCTGCGGCACAACTATCTGTTTCGCTACCTTGACGTACGGCCATTCAGTTCATCATCGCAGCGCGTCTTCACCGCCGCCGACCTCGCCAGGTGCCTCAAGCTCAATCCGTTTCTGCGCAGCATCGGGGGGCACGCCGTCAAACCGCACAGCGACCTCGAGATTCTGGCACCCGGAATCCGCTACATCACCCTGCTGCGAGACCCTGTCGAGCGCTATTTGTCGCAGTTCCGATACTGGAATCGGGTCTTCGGCAAGGGCTGGGACTTCGAACGCTTTCTGCGCCAGGTACCCTCGCAGAACTTTCAAACGCGCAAGCTTGCGGGCAGTCCTGACCTGGAGCTGGCGAAAGATATGCTGGCGGAACGTTTCTTTCTCGTCGGCCTCGCCGAAAAGTTCGACGAATTCCTCGTCATGTTGACCGAGAAACTGCGTCCGGAGGTGTTCAATCCAGTGTACCTGGGACGCAACGTCGGTAGCGCCGACAGACATATTGTGGCCGAATTAAAGGAACGCCATGCTGATCGTATACTCGCCAACAATGCGCTAGATCTGGAGCTCTACCGTTTCGTGGAGCAGGAGCTGTTGCCGCAGGCCCGGAACGAGCACGGCGCCGCCCTGGCGGCACAAGTGGAAGAGCTCGCTCGTCGCCGTGCCGGCGCGCGTGCCCTGGACATCCGCCTGCTGCTGGATGGGCTGAGTCGCAAGCTGTATTACGAACCGGTGACCAGCCTGCTGCGCTGGCTCAATGGCCTCCCGGTAAAAGGCTCCTATTGAGTTTCGCGCGCGCCTGCATATGCGGCCTGGCCTGCATGCCGCTGCGCAGTTCCTTCAAAAACGTTTAGAACGGTACTCTTTAAACGAGAAAAGCATTTTTCCCAGAATCTTCAGCCATGAATCGTATTTCTGGCTCGTTTTTTTGAGCTCGGTGTGATAGCGGATAAAATCGACCGCCCGCCACAGCTGCTTCTGAAATCCGCTCGGCTCGCAGTCCCCTACCGTGGACTCGATCCGATATCCGAGTTGACTCAGCATACGGCCGCCGATGCTTTCCAATCGCAGTACGGTCCCGACGTCAAAATATTCCGGCCATTTAAGGGTGTTCCGCCTGATCGCGCCCAGCTCGCCTGCCGCCAGGCGCTTTCGGTCGGGGTTCTGCGGCATTCTCGACTGCAACACTTGCTCTGAGAATTCGAGGCGAAGAAATTCGCAGACTTCTGCCATCCGGGCTTGCGGATCTCGCGTCAATTCTTCGTACTTGAGCTCCATATACCTGTCGCCGAGCTTCGAGCCGGCCGTCTGCCCCATTTCCACGAGTTTCTTCCAGCGGTAGATAATCAATTCCGGACGCCTTTTCTGGCGCCGGGTGATCGAGCATGCGACTTCCCGCCCATCGCGAATCATGTGGATG
The DNA here is from genome assembly GCA_013817465.1 of Gammaproteobacteria bacterium. Lineage (GTDB taxonomy): Bacteria > Pseudomonadota > Gammaproteobacteria > Steroidobacterales > JACDCP01 > JACDCP01. The sequence continues at coordinate 20,073 of JACDCP010000001.1, forward strand.
AACCTGGCGCCCGGGAATATCCGCGATAGCATGTCGATGTGCTGTACGTGATCCGGTGTTTTCTCGCACCAACGTTTCTTGTTCTGCGCCGCTGCGAGAAAGCCGAGAATACCCTCGAACACGCCCGCTACGCTCCGAGGCTGTGCCCTCCAGTCCTCCGGCAGCTCTGGCTTCTTGCCGGCGTATATCCTTCGGAGTACCGGCATCTGGTCGATCGCAAATCGCCAGTACGCGCGAAAATTCTTATCGATATTAAGATCGCCGAAACGGTCGGCTTGGGCGATGATGTAGGGCATCATCAGCGTCTCGTGCGGCACTGCGAACAGGTCCGGGTGGCGCCCCAGACTGTCGAGCATCATGCTGGTGCCGGAGCCGTTCATGCCCACGACAAAGACCGGTTCGCTCACTGCTCGTTCAATCAAGATTTCTGACCTGCCTTTCGTCCCTTGCATCGCGTTTCAGAAACCGGATTGGCAAGTCGCGAAGCTGCCTGAGCTGCCAGCGCTGCAATTCCCGGATAAACTCCGGATCATCGAAGCGAGGCTCGCGACGCAGAGCCGCATAGAAGTAGCTGCCGACAATGATGAGGCCGCCGATCAGGTAGGGCCTTTCGTGCATGCGAAAGAGGCCGGACGCAACGGCGTAAAGTGGATGATAGCCCATGAACCAGATACCGCGGCCCAGCCGCACGCGGCCCCTGTAAACGTTTTGGTCCGACGAACCCATGAGGCGGTGGTGAATCAATCGCGCCTCGGCATCGTGAAATGACAGCGTCGTGTAGCCTTTCATGCGGCACCGGTGCATGTCGATACCGTCCCAAAGTATGGTGCGTGTAAAGCCGCCGATTCTCTCGAACGCCTCCCGCTTGTACAGCTTGAATTGCCCGGCAACCATTTCGTCGATTATGAATTCCTCCACGTAGCCGTTGTTCACCGGCCGGAAGACCTTTCCGGAAACCGCCGCCAGCCTGGAATCGTTATCAAGCCGATGCAGCATCACCTCGATGTACCTTGGCGGAAATGACATATCACCGTCCAGCTTGGCGATGTACTGGTAGTCAGAGGAGCGCAAGTGGGCGCACCCGAAATCGAAAGCGGCGACGACTCCTGAGCCGAGCTGACGAAATCCACGATTCTCGCGACTGATCACGCGAATCCATGGGTGCCTTTCCGCGTAAGCTTCGATAATAGCCTTGGTGTCGTCGGTCGATCCGTCATCGACAAACAGCCACTCCTGCGGCTGAACGGTCTGCGCCAGCATCGCTTCGAGGGTGAAACGGACGTATTTCGCTTCGTTGCGAACCGGGGAAACGATGGCGAGCGGCACCGTCAGCGCCGCGGTCATAGGCCCTGTGCGTTGCGCTCGCGCGCCACCTTGAGCACGCGCCCGAACCCCTCTTCGATGCTGATCGCCGGCTGCCACTGCAGAATTTCCGTCATATGACTGATGTCGGCATAACGCGAGTGGACGCCGACCGGCTTGTCGGCCAGAGGCTTGATCTCCGGCTCATAGCCTTCCAGATCGGCAAACGTGCGAGCGACTTCACGGAAATTCGTCAGCGTGCCGGAACCGATGTTGACTCCGCTGCCGTCTTCGACCCGCGCGAGGACGCGCAACATGGCTTCGATGCAGTCGTCGATGTGCACGAAGTCGCGTCCTTGCAATCCGGATCCCCACACCGTGAGCGGCGCCTCCCGCTTCGCTGCCCGAAGCGCGATGCTCGGCACTGGATAGCTCAGATCCTGCTCTTCCCCGTAGCCGGAGAAAGGACGGACGCAGGCCGTGTGCAGGCCGTAATGGTCATGCGCGATGCGCGCCAGATATTCGCCGGTGAGCTTGGACCAGCCATACGTCATATCGGGCTGCCCCAGACGGCCGCCGAACTGGATATCGGATTCCTTGAGGGCGACTGCGCCGCCATCCCCCTGCAGATCGACGGGATAGGCTGCTGATGACGATGCATAGAGCAGGCGCTCGGGCCTGGCGCGCACCGCCCAGTTGAAGCACAACGCGTCGAGAGCCAGATCGATTGCCACTGCCATTGGGTTTCCGTCGATCGTCGAGCGTCCGCCGATCACGGCAGCAAAATGAAAAACGTCGCCGAAAGCGGGCTCCTCGAGCTCGCCGAGATCGACCCGGCCGGTAAAAAAATCCCGCGCGTCGCCGAGGATGAAGACGACCTTCCCGCCATCGTATTCGATCACGCCGGGAGCAACGTCCTTGCGAGTGTCAGCTCCAGGAAGCCAATTCCCGGGATGCTGCCCTGTTGAGCAATCGTCGACGATCCACAGCGAATAGCCAGCCTGGAGCAGGCGTCGGGTCATGTGACGGCCGACGAATCCACAGCCTCCGGTAATCAGCACGGGTTTGGCGTTCTTTATCATGCAACTCTCTGGGCCAACTCCGGCTCGCTGGCCAGAGTTCTGTAGTAAAAGGATTCCAGCTTGTCGCCTGCGGCATCCTGCGAGTAAGTGGTTCGGGCGACTTCTCGCGCTCGGTCGCCCATAGCCCGTGCGCGCTCAGGATCACCAAGAAGGGAGTCTATCTTCGCCGCAAAGTCCGCAGGGTCCGGCTTCACCAGCAAGCCGATCTCATTGTCGCGCAGCAGGTCGGCCACGTCTCCGACATCGCAGGCCACGGTGGGCCGTCCGACGGCCACAAACTCGTTCACCTTCGAGGGCCAGCGACCGCGATTGGCAACGGTGTCCGAAAGAGGCAGGGCCACGACATCGCAAGCGGACAGGAAATCGAGCATTTCGCTGAACGACACGCGCCCGGTCACTTGCACTCGGTGCTCGACCTCCGGAGGCACCTGGCAACCGGGCTCGCCGACCATGATCAACTTCGCGTCCGTCGCCTTGAGGCAGGTCAAAGTCTTGAACAACAGATCGGCGTCGCGCTGGTAGATATTGCCGAGATAGCCGACGTATCGACCTTCCGGTTCGAGCCCCAGAAGTTCGCGCACTTTGGCCCGCGGGGTGTCCCGGATCGCGTCGGGATCGGCTCCCGGTGGCAGGTATAGAATACGGTCTTCCGCGATGCCCAGCTCGAGCGCACGACGGCCCAGCGCTCGGGAAATCACGACTGTAGCATCGGCATGCGGCCGCGGCCTTTCTTCGAAAAGCTGCTCAATGGGACCGATGAACGTTCGCACCGCCCAGCCGGGCCTTTCCTCGGTCGCGCCGCCGCGTCCCCACCAGTCGGTCCAGTCTGCTACCCATTTCGCGCCATTCGCCTTGCGCGCGAGCATCGCAGGCACGACGACGGCCGGCCGCGTATCGACCGTATGGATGATGTCGAAACGCCGCCCCTTGAGCCAGAGCGTACGGCGCAGCGTATCCCAGGGATCCCACCCGCTGCGCCCCGCCCCCCACAGCAGATCGGGCGACTCCACCAGCCTGACACCTTCCAGCTTGCGCTCGACCATGTGCCAGCGCGCCGTCGGGTGAATGGTCATCAGTGTCACGTCATGGCCACGCCTGATCAGCGGCTTGGCCAGGTTCAGTCCGCGATAATAGGCGCCGCCCTTGCAAGTCTGGTTATGAACGATAACGAGAATTTTGAGCGAATGGGGCATACTTTCAAAGTGCCTGGAGGCAGGACCGCTGAATCGAGTGGCAATCGATCAGAGCTCCGTACCAGTCAAACGACATTTTGGTCCGCCACAAAGTATTATGCCAGAGTCGCCAGACCGCCGAACCGACTGAAACAACGGGCGCCACTCATCGGCCTCCATGACAGGGGTTCCGAGCAGACCCGGAGTCAAATGTGTCCCTCGCGCATGCTGTCAGCCCCTGGCGATCCAGTTTAGCCATTCCCTTGTCGCAAAACCGGACTTGTGTCACACCGGCACGCGCCGCGATTTACAATACTGGCGCTCAGAGTCCTGTATGCGATCCCCAGCCAAGAGGATTACGATCCAGCATGTTGAGCCGAATTCTCCACGTTCAGCACCCCTGGATGAGCTCTGCCGACGCAGAACGATTTCGTGTGGTGACCAAGGCCGCGAGAAATTCAACCAGATCAGCAGCCAGATCGCTTTCGGTGCAGACGTGCTGCGGTTGATTGCCGGCTCCGGTCGCAGCGGCACGACTTGGCTTTTGGACGCGCTTGCCGAGGCTAACGGACTTCGTCCTGTTTTCGAGCCTTTGCACACCGATACATCATCGGTGGGCAGAAAGTTTGGTCATGCCTATTTGACCCGGAATTCTAACTGCGCCGAGCTTAAAGCCATGTTGTCGGCGGCCGCAGAAGGCGCCTTGAACACGATTTGGACCGACTACCGCATGAAACCGGGCCGGCTGCGCATTGGGCTAAAACATTTTCGATCGCCGGCCGAGCTCAGGGTGCTGATGCATAAATGGCGTGAACTTGCCCATCGTTACGCGGCAGGTCGGGGAAAAAAAACAAGGTGTGCCACGATTGTAAAATGTATCCGCGCAAATCTCATGCTCGATTGGATTCATTCCAGCATCGACGCACGGATCGTTCTCCTGATGCGGCATCCCGGTGCAGCGGTCGAATCGCGGCTCAGGTTTGCCGCCCACTGGGATCCATTCCCTCTTCTGAAAAAGTATCGAAACGACACCGCTCTCATGAGCGGACCCATCAATCGACAGGCAGCCCGGATGAATCGGGCAATGACTCGCACGGAAGCGCTGACGGCGATCTGGTGTATAGAGAATCTCGTTCCCGCAGCACAAGCCGCTTCCAATGGCTATCTGGTTACATTCTATGAGGAATTGCTCGAGCGACCGGAGACCGAGTGGCCACGTGTCGCCCAGGGTCTGGGCCTGGCTGAGGTTCCATCTGCGACAATATTGCACAGGCCCTCGCAGCAGGCCGCCACGCGTTTACATCGGGGAAGCGCGATCGGGGAGAGTTATGTGAAAGATTATGGTAGCTGGAACGCTCGCCTGGCCAATGACGATCTGGCGCAGGTTGACGCGATACTGCGGGAATTCGGCGTGGATTTCTACACAGTCGCCGAAGCTCGCCCGAACATCGAGGCATTCTCCTTGCGGTTTTTAGAAGGCTAACGTCTTCGCTGGCAAAAGTACCCGCCTCCCCATCTTTCATCCTGGCAGAGAGCGCCGATGTCCCAGCTACCAGATGCGTTGCACGTAGGATTTTCGAAATGTGCTTCAACCTTTCTGCAATCCTTTTTTAATGAACATCCGTCGGTTTTCCTGGTCAATCAATCGCACTTCTTTTCTCCATTTGAATACAGGCATTACGATTCCGGCAAAGAGGTCTATTCCGCCCTGTTTCGAGATGCCGAACCTGAGAAGGTCAAAATAGAAAGTGACGAGCACATCGTGCTGCCGCTCTTTCATCCTGTATTGCGTGCAGCAGCAACCACGCTGGCATCTGTAAAAGAAGTTTCCGGAAAGATCCGCGATATCCAGCCCAACGCAAAAATTATCATAGTGATTCGTAATCAAGTCGATTTGATTGCTTCACGATACTCAGAGTACATACTGGGTGGCGGGAAGTCCGATTTCGACCTCTTCGTCAAAGAGTATCTTCGATGCAGCAGGGACGGAGTCAACTACTATCAAAATTACTATTCGCAGATCATTGATATTTTTAATAATGACTTCCTGCCGAACAGGGTTCTCGTGCTTCTTCAAGAGGAGCTTGCGCACGATGAGGCGAAGATCCTGAGGCAACTGTGCGGTTTCCTGAATATTGGTGTGCCTCAGCCTCATCGTCGGGGGTTGCGATCGAGGCGTGTGGGATTGTCCGACCTGGGAATTAAAGTTGTGCGGTCCTTCAATAATGCGGTGATCGAACGGCAAGAACAGTCGTACACGAAGGCGGTGGCAAAGATTCCTTATCCGTTCTATAAGGCTAGCTTGAGAGCGATGAGGCTCGTTGATTACTATCTGCCGAAAAGCGTGAAGGGCGATAAGAACAAAGTCCTGACCGCCGATATCGTGGAAAGAATACGTGGCGAATTTCGCGAGGACAACACGCGACTGGCTGAGCTACTGGGTAAGGATCTCGCTTCGCTCGGCTACTGATTCATTTCCCCACTCGTCCCTTACCTCGCTCTCCTGCAGGGGGCAACGAACCGTTCTCTGCCATTGAGTCGTGCAAGGACACGCGACGCAACGCGACCCGGCTCTCTGCTCAAGGAACGATGATGTGTAAGCGATCCATGAAGGGGGTTCTTCCCAGCTGAGGTTCAGTCGGCCACGCTACTCGCTGTTTATCGTAGCGAGGAGTATTTCGATGGCCAAGCCCGAACTCAGCGAGCGCCAACAGTACTGGCTGGAGCACATCACCGCGGCGGATGCCAGCGACGGTACGCTGGTCGCCTACGCTGCGGCACATGAACTGAACGTCAAAGACCTGTACCAGTGGAAGACGGCCTTTGCGCGCCGCGGGGTGTTGCCGGGCAAGGCAGGCAAGCGCGCGTTTGTCCGGGTTGCAACACCACCACCACCGGCGGCGGCGCTGCCGACGAGTTGCAGCATAACACTGCCGAACGGCGTGCGACTGCAGGTGGCCGGCGCGCTGGATGCGACGATGCTGGGCGAGGTCCTGACTGCCGCCAGCAGTGTGTCGTGATCCGGCCTGGTGCAGATGCCGGTACGATCTACCTGTATCGCCAGCCGGTGGACATGCGCAAGGCGATCAATGGCCTGGTTGCGATCGTTGAAGGCGAGATGGCACTGGATCCGTTCAGCGCGTCGCTATTCGTGTTTTGCAACCGCGCACGCACGCTGGTGAAGCTGGTGTGCTGGGAAGGCAACGGCTTCGTGCTGTGGATGAAGCGACTGGAGAAGTCGCGTTTCAAGTGGCCGGCGGCATTGCCGCTGGATGTCGTCGAACTCAACGCGCAGCAGATCAACTGGCTGTTCGACGGTTACGACCTGACGCTGATGCAGGGGCATGCGACATTGCCACATCACACGGTGCTGTAACGTTCAATTAAAGATGATCGAACAGCGCGCTGCGTATAGAATGCAACGCTTGCACGACGCACAAAGCAGCTTGCCCGACGACATCGAAGGACTGAAGTCGCTGCTGCTGGCAAAGGACGCTGAGCTGTCCACACTGCATGCGAAGCTCGAACAACAATCGCAGTTCATCGAGCAGTTGCTGGAACAGATCCGGCTGGCGCGGCATCAGCAGTATGGCGCCAGCAGCGAGCGTTTGTCGCGCGATCAGCTGGCGCTGGTGTTCAACGAAGCCGAAGCCACGCAGGCCACGAACGCGCAGCGTGAAGCCGAGGGTGACGACGCAGTCGACGCCGGCGAGATCGTCGTGCCGGCCCATCGCCGCGCGCGCGGCAAGCGGCAGCCGTTGCCGCCTGAACTGCCACGCGTTGATGTCCTTCATGAACTCGACACGGCCGATTGCCATTGCGCGCGGTGCAACACGCCGATGCAGCCGCTCAGCCAGAAGATCAGCGAACAGCTCGACATCGTGCCGGCCCAGGTGCGGGTGCTGCGCCACGTTGCCAGACCTACCGCTGCCGTGACTGCGACGGCCAGCTTGCGACCGCGCCGCTGCCGCCGCAGCCGATCCCCAAGAGCCTGGCCAGCCCCGGCACGCTGGCGCACATTACCATTGCCAAGTACGTCGACGGGCTGCCGCTGTACCGGCAGCAGAGGCGGCTTGAGCGCATCGGCGTGGATCTGCCGCGCGCGACGCTGGCCGGCTGGATGATCAAGGCCGGCCGCCTGGTGCAGCCGCTGATCAACCTGTTACGTGACAGGCTGCTGGCCGAGGACATCCTCGCCATGGACGAGACCGGGATCCAGGTGCTCAAGGAGCCGGGCAAGGCCGCACACAGCCAGTCGTACCTGTGGGTGCAGCGCGGCGGGCCGCCGCACCGACCGATCGTGCTGTATGACTACGATCCGTCACGCAGTCAGGCGGTGCCCAGGCGGCTGTTGGGCGACTTTGCCGGCTACTTGCAGACGGACGGGTATGCGGGCTATGCCGGCGTCTGCGCCGGGGCGGCCATCACGCGGGTCGGTTGCTGGGCGCACGTACGGCGCAAGTTCGATGAGGCACGCAAGGCACACGGCTAGAAGACCCGCAAGCCTTCGCTGGCGGTAGCCGCGCTGCAGCGCATCCAGCTACTGTACACGATCGAGCGCAAGGCCAGGGACCTGCCGCCCGCGGAACGCCGGCGACTGCGCCAAGCGCGGGCGGTGCCGGTGCTTGAGGGATTACGTGGGTGGCTGGATCAGCATCTGCCGCTGGTGCTGCCACGCTCGGCGCTCGGCAAGGCGATGCATTACGCACACACGCAGTGGGACACACTGACGGTCTACACGCAGGACGGCCGCCTGCGCATCGACAACAACCTGACCGAGAATGCGATCCGGCCGTTCGTCATCGGGCGCAAGAACTGGCTGTTCTGCGACACCCCCGCCGGTGCCGACGCCAGCGCTAACCTGTACAGCCTGATCGAAACGGCCAAGGCCAATGGCATCGAACCGTACGCATATCTCAAGAGGCTGTTCACCGAACTCCCGAAGGCGACTTCGCTCGCCGACATTGAGGCGATGTTGCCATTGCCGGACGATCGCGCAGCCAGCCAAGCCGCGTGAACCACAAGCGCGCACCCACAGTTCCTTCATGAGCCGTCGCCTTACGCCCTTGCCGAACATCGAGGCCCTGATTGCTGGCGAGGGCGATATTACCCTCGGACGCGTCGGCCCGATCCCCTGCGCAGCCACCGCTGCCGACGAGCACCAGTCACTCGCCATGCTGGCCCGCCGTGACGGCGAAACCCTGGTGCAGTTGTTGATCCGGCTGGAGAAAGCCATCGACCTGGGGATCGAAGAAGATATCTTTATCGACGAAATCAACAACGGCGCGGACGACAGGATCTCACACGCAATCCGTTCATCAAGACGCCGTTCCCTAATCGCTTACGATGATGAGGTCCTCCGGCGGTTGAGGAGTCGCTCCCGGTTCCGTACCCGGCGGTGTTGCGGGAGGGACTATCGGCGGGGGGGCGGGGGGATCACCGGGCAATGGGGGTGCCGAGCCGCCCGGGCAGCCATCCGCACACGTGAGTTGTGCCGGGTGAACGTCCGAGTACCCCGTACCGTCACGAACAGTCTGACCGTAGCGGAGTTCGTCAAACCCGATCCAGATTGGTCCCTTGACGGCCGTGCGCTCTCTCTGCCAACCGTACTTGTACACCCGCAGGCTGTGATGAATTAATGACTTGCCCTGCGTCGTTCCCGGCACGAGGCCGATTGGCGTATTGACTTTGCTGAACTTCAGGACCATTTCCCTGTTGCCATTGGCATCGACCGGTCCCTCGGCTTTCCATACCTGGAGAATGCCTTTGTTTCCCTGATAGGTTTGATCCTTCGCATTCTTGATTCCAGCTTTCAGAGGATTGGTCGTCACGGAGAATGGATTGGCCCGATATCGAATAACAAAGTCCGTCCATGTACCTTTGTCCGGCTCCACTGCGCCAAGATCCACGTCCAGCTTTGCACCTTTTTCCTCGGACACTGATCTATCGTCGACGAGATACTGCAGAAACCAATGAGTATCCTTTGCGCGCTTTGGCACATAGATATTCAGGTTAAAAAGGATCGCGGCAGAATCCACGTTTGTTGAAACAAGCTGAATAGATCCGCCAGGACCCGTGCGCGCGGTTTCGTCCTCGAAATTTTTCGGAATAAAAATCGAGAACCCGAGCCAGCCTTCTTCATCGAACTCGAATCGGTTTATGTCAGGGCTTAAGCTGATAGCGGAGCGTGGTTTCGGCAAGCCGCCATTGAGGCCAGTGTAATCCTTGCTCCGATGCAGCGTGCTCCGCGCAAAAAAGTTGCCTTGTCGGGGCGACACAAGATGTCCGGCCACTAATTCTTCGCTGACAACCCTTGTATCCCAGTTTGAGGTAGGCCCACCACCGCCTGCGCCCGTGCGGACAGATTCATTCCCTGCTTGGACTTCTGGAAGCGTCTTAATGAAGAATGGATCTATCTGCCCGCTGTAGGGCTGAAACTTGCCAGATTCAAAGGCACCCGTGACATATACGTTGCGGTCGGCGTATGAAGGGCTTGTGGCGGCAAAGCCAAGCAAAATCAAGGTGCCTGTCTTCAACATGATTTTGACCCCCCCGAGTCTAATGTAAGGCCGAAGGCCGGTTCGTATGGCGGCGACGGCAGTTCTCTCAATGAGTTGAGAACACGCTGGACCTTGCGCGTTATGGTAGATTATCGAAGCGGATTTGCGTTTTCCGACCATTTCAATGCAGTCCCTGTAGCCTGAGGGAACCGCAAAGCACCGTCGAACGACAAATAACCCAGTGCTGCAACTCCGCTATCGTAGGCTGCGAACCCGTAGACCGGAAGCTTTGCGTCCCTGCTTTTCAACAGGTTTGCCCTCGGGCGGAAAATTTACGTAATGTCGGACTTAAAGTCAACCGAAAGCCTGGAAGTGTGTGAACTGCGTCACTATTTGGCGACAAATCGGTCTACTTCGTGCTTCGTGTCAGATTGCCCACTTCGTGGTACACCGCCAACGTCTGCTGAGCCACGCGTTCCGAATGATATTCGGCCAGGGCCTTTGCCCGGGCAGCGTGTCCCATTTGTTCCCGCAGAGATTTACTCGCAACCAGTCGCGCCAGATGCCCCGCGAGCGCCCCCACATCCCCCGGCTCGAATAACAGCCCGGTCTTGTCATTCTCGACCTGGCCCGGGATACCGCAGATTCGCGTCGCCACAACCGGTATCGAAGCTGCCATGGCCTGCTGGATGACCATTGGCGCGGTTTCCTGATAAGACGGCAGCACGAGCAGAGCGGCACGCCCAAACTCATCTAGCAGATCAGGTTCTTTCAGCAAACCCAAGAATTCAACGCGCGAGGCTATACCGAGCTCATCGATCTTTTGATTGAGGCGCTGGACATAGACTTTGTCCGCGAGGGATCCTGCCAGGACCAGACGTACACCAGCTTGGTCAAGCCCGAGGGTAAACGCCTCGACCAGGTCCGTTACGCCTTTTCGGGGGATCAATCTTCCCGCGAAAAGGATTCGACCGGCTTCCTCGCGCCGTTGAACATCATAAAACTTCTTGTCGACCGGATTCGGAATGAGATGACTGACACCACGCAGTACTTCTCCGTAGTACTCCCGCACGTACGGGCTTATCAGGATCGTGTGTGCCGCATGCATCGCACAATATTTTTCCGTTATCCTACTTTGCAGCTTCAAACGCATTCTGTCCACCGCACGCGACAAATACCGTGCGTCTTCGCCAATAATACCGTGAAATGTGACGATAGATGGGTATTTGCTCTTGACAGCAAGGTAGCCGTCTATGCCAGCACCTTGCGCATGAACTATCGACGGATTGATTTCCTTCAGACACACGCGCAGTCGGGAAAAGTCGTTTCTCCAGCGCGTGGTGGCGCCCAGACGCTGCCTTGGTAGAAGGTACCTCTCCACTCCGTTCTGGCGCACTCGCTTAGGTATCTTAGTACCCGCGTCGAAACTCACGACCCGCAGATCTATTTCGCCAGATCCGATGATCTCTTTCACAAGATATGCGGTTACGGCCTGCACGCCGCCGTCTATTGCGTGCACGTCGCGCGGATAATCCGCAATCATAGCCACGATCGGCTTCTGCCCAAGCCTGTCGCGAGCCGCGAAAGATCGCTTTGCGATTGTCACGTAATCGAACTGGAATAACCCAGGCTGCCCAGCATCGGCTCCATGAGCGCGCTAAGCTTCTCAATACGCACGACGCCAAAATCAGTCCGATACTTGTCGTTCATGTTCACGAGCGTATCGCGTCGCTCCAGATGCCTGTGGGCGAGTAGTGCATCCTCAAGGTCGCAGAACGAGTACATCTTGCGAAGCGCGACGTGGGGTGACTCGACAAAATCTTCATATCGGATCTCTTGGTAACCGACGTTCTCAAGTGTTCCGCTTTCCAGTCGCGCAATTTCAATTACCCGCTTCCACTGCAGCGCCGCCAGGACGCCTGGATCTTGCTGACTTTCCCACCACTTTTGCAGATCTGCATCCGACAGGCCACCCCTCCAAAACGGCTTGCTAAGTCCGCCCTTTTCGCGCCAGAAAGCGACGTGAAGCAGCGAGTGAACCGCGGCTCGACCGTCCCTAATGATGTGCACAAATTTCGCGTCGGGGAAAATGCTGCTCAGAAACGCCATGCGCGACGGACCTGTAATCTTTGCGGCAAAACGGGCACGCCCCTGCCATGCTAGCAATTTGCCTACTGCCCTATGTACGCGATGGACGGTTGACTTGTCGGCAGTCTGGTCCCGCAAATAACTGCGGGAGAAGTCCTGCCCGGTGTAAATGTCCCAGAAGCTATACGCCTCACTAGGTTGCGGCAGAAAACGGTTGCCGAATACAGTGGGCCCGTGCTGCCCCTTCTTGCCGGTCAGGCTTACGAATGAATTGTCGAGTATACGGCGCACCACATTTATCCCGGGATGTGTAGGAAATCTTTCCGTGTACACAGACGGCCAGCCCAGCGTTCTATGTTGGCAGAAGGCTTCGAATGCCACTGTCGTTCCGCTGCGCGGAAATCCAATGAAGAAAATTGGCTTCAGTATCTGCATGTGTATTCACAAAGAGGCCGACTCCTAACTGACAAAAGCTGCCGGAGCGGCACACGTTAACATTCTCCGCAACCGGAAACCTGAAGCTTGGTCACATCCGCGCATTGCCCAGACGACCATAATCCTGCGCTGGTGGCTTTCAAGTTAGCGGTCGTATAGACCTGTTGGTACCATATCAAAGCACGTCCCAGACGTCTCCAAAGGCCGGTGGAGCGCAAACGTTAGCTATCTGCACCAGGGTGTTCGGAATGACTGATTCAGCGACAACAAACCGGCTACAGGCAAAGAGCATGCCTTATGCCAAGGCGAAGCATACAGAGCATCTGAAGATTTGCTATCTCACCACCGAATATCCGAAGGTGAGTCATACATTCATTCGCCGGGAGATACTGGAGCTGGAACGACGAGGCCATGAAGTGTTGCGTGTCGCAATTCGAAACGCCGGAGGCGCCATCGCCGACGATGCTGACCGGCGGGAAGCGGAACGCACCATCCATTGCCTTTCCCTTTCGAAACGGAAATTTATTATTTCCATTCTACGAGTCATGTTAACGCGAGCGGGCCGGTGGCTGTCGGCCTTGCGAATGACGCTAACTATGAGCCGCGCCAGCGAACGGGGTTTGCTGCGCCATCTTGCATATCTCGCCGAGGCTTCTGTGCTGCTGCATATATTAGCAAAACATGGTATCTCACACACACACGTGCATTTTGGTACTAACGCCGCGGCCGTCGCAAGGCTCATCGACTGTCTCGGGGGACCCTCCTACAGCATGACGATACACGGGCCTGGCGAATTCGATGCGCCGTTGGGATTTTCCTTAAGCGAGAAGGTTGAAGAAGCCGCATTTGTTGTGGCGATCAGCAATTTTTGTTACTCCCAGTTATGCCGCTGGGTGTCCCCGGAGCACTGGCAGAAAATTCATGTTGTGCGTTGTTCGGTCGATGGGGGGTTCTTCGAGTCGGAGACGTCCGTGAATGGATCCTCCCGGTTGCTGCTGAGTATCGGCCGACTCACGGCTCAAAAGGGACAGCTTTTGCTGCTCGATGCAATGAGGCAGTTGGTCGCCGCCGGCGATGATGTCCGACTGGTACTTGCCGGTGATGGCAAATTGCGTCCTATGATCGAAGAACGCATTGTCACTTTTGGCCTGCAGCGTCACGTGACGGTTACCGGCTGGGTGGACGAAGCCACGGTGCGTATGCACTTGCAAGAAGCCCGCGTGCTCGTGCAGCCAAGCTTCGCCGAGGGTCTTCCTGTGGTAATTATGGAAGCGCTGGCTATGGGTCGCCCAGTGATCAGCACTTATGTCGCAGGGATTCCGGAGCTCGTCCGTCCCGGCGAGAACGGATGGTTGGTGACCGCAGGGAACGTAGACGAGCTCGTGAGCGCCATTCGCGAAGCCCTCGATGCGCCTGCAGCGCAGCTGACAAGCATGGGTCGCGCGGGACGGGAACGCGTCCGGGCGCGACATCACGTCACTACGGAAGTCGAGACGCTGGAGACGCTTCTACGTGCTGCTGCTTCCGGTGTTGCCAACTCGTGATATGCACGATAGCGGACGCCGTCGGGTAACCTGACGTTGCAGTGCGCTGGGAGGAACCACTATTCCTCAGCATCACCGCTGCTTCGACATCAGGGCAAGTGGACAAACGTTGGCAACTGTCGGCCGAAAGGCTGGTTGATCTTCCAATAGCTTTGGGTTTGTGCTGCTCTGATGCATACGACACCCGGTGTCGTCCGCTGATCTGCACATCCGATCAAATGTCGTCACTTGCTGCGAATGATAACCTTTAAGCGCGCGAGAAACAGCGACCACGTCATTCGTTTCTGCACCGTGAATTTGTTCTTTATCTGCCTTGCCAGGACAGTCCAAGTATCGTGCGTTGACCACCAAAGCCGATTGGCGAACCCGGGATTGACGTCGCTATCGGGGCGGCAAGTAGCAAATCCCAGGTTCGCGAGGCACATCCCGCCGATCATCTCGAGAGATTGCAGTCGCGAGTCGGTAAAATAGCCGGTATTCCGGTTTACGTTTTTTGTTATTTCTTTGGACTCTTGCCCGATATTCAGCGGTCGAGGCCGGGTCGATGACAAAACCCTTTCGTCGAATGCCACACCGATGCTGGCGCAGACGCGCCGCATGTGGAGCTCCGGATCATTCGTGACGTCCTCGTATCGCACTTCGACATAACGATCGGGGACGCGTCGGCCCTGACGCCGACCCTCTGCAACGACATGTTTCCAGCGGAACATGGTGCCGCAGGGATGCCTCCCCCAGCGTCTGTGATCCGAAGCTGCACAGTCGCGGCCGTCCCGCAGCATGTGTATGAAAACCGATCCCGGGAACGCTTTGCCCAGCGTGGCAATGTGCAAGGCATAGATTGGCGTCTTTTCGCACCAGCGACTCTTTCCTTCGTGGCGCGCAAACTCATGAATGATCCGATCGAACACTCCACTCGCATTCCGCCGGGTCGCGGCCCAATCCGGAGGCAAATCCACCGGTCGCCCTTTATTGACTCTACAGAACGGGTATTCGCTACGCATATCATTCCACAATTTCGCAAAATTGGCGTCGAGGCGCAGATCTCCGTACTTGTGCTCGTTTGCGAGGTAATGCGGGAGTATATATGTCTCGATTCTGAAGCCGAACAATTCCGGATGATGTCCAAGATGGTCGAGCATCATCGTCGTTCCGGAGCCGTTCATTCCCACGATGAATACAGGACCGTGAAACGTTTGCCGTGCGCTGTCCATCGTTCGGATCAGGTCAGAGATTTGATGGGCCGGCGGCGCCGTCTACGTTCGAATCGATCCTGTAGACGTGAATGAGGGGCCCCGGCCTGTCCCTTGGATTCGGCGGAAACGCGCGCACCAAAGAAACGTCTGGATCCGCCTCTAGTTCATCAAGGAACGACAAACCGACGTGGGCAATCTTTCGGGATTCCACAAAGTATTCTGGCCTTATCACCAGGTACTCGATCCCCATATCTTTGTAATGGTCGAGGTCGTGTGCGCGGAGCTCTGACGGCGATACTAGCTCCAGATCATAGGTGCTGCCGCTCATCGCCTGAAGCCTATACTTCAAATACTTTGCCTTGCCGGGCTCCCGCGTCTCGTAGAATTCTATATGGTCGCGCATGTTTTCCATAGTATCCTGCAGTGGAACCGTGAGCCTGGTCGGCTCGATTTTCAAACCCTCGATAAATACTGTGGCGCCCTGCGGAATATTCTCGCCGATCCACTCCTTCGCAATCGTCCTGGTGTCTGTGTGAGACAACAAGTAGTTGTTCACAACCGTCTTGTACGCCGGCATGAAGGCGAGAGCTGCGACGACTACGATCGCGACAGTCTGCTTCGCCGCACCCGCACCAGGCCACGCCGCCCACAAAAGGCGGCCTGCCATCAGGGCAAGTACGACGATCACCGGCAACATGTAGCGGGGAAAATACAGATGCGGGTGTGAAGAGGTGGCGAATACAAGATAGAAAACGCAGGCAAATGCCAAGAGCATTACATCTGCCGGAGTGCGCTTCCAGGCGCCGTACAGGATTCCGGCGAAAGAAACGAGCAGCAACGGCCAACCCATCGAATCACCGAGCACGGCGATGTAATAGATGAAGAAATTAGGCGGGGTCCCCTGTGCTGCCTCCGCATACTCGAGCTCCACCGCCCCTTCATCCGCGCCCCCCGCATCGCCGAAATACGCTGGCATCGGCGGATCCAGAAACAGCCCTGGGTTGGTGATCCCCAGCACCACGACGAAAATTGCGACAGCCCACCAGAGATGTGCCGTCAGGAAGAACTGGCGCGGTCCTCCCCCCTTTCGCCGAACATAGTAGTAATGCGCAATGAGCAGCGGCAGGAGGAGCAGAATTGCCGGAAGCTTGGTGGTCGTCGCCAACGCTGCAAACACCGCTGCCCACTTGTAATCCCGGCCACTTCCGCCCGTGGCCATGTTGGCTGCAAAGAGCAGCGCAGCGGTTGCGAGGCAGGTCATCGGAATATCGACTGTGATGTAATGCGAGTGCTCCGCGCTCAAAAAATCCACTGTCAGAATGGTCCCCGCCAGCAGGCCCGCGCCGGTGGAATAAGCGCGGGCACCGAGGCGGTACAAGAGGAATACGTTCAGGGTTCCGATCGCCGCGGTTGTCGCGCGACCTATCAAATAAAAGCTGGATGGGTCGCCGACAAAATACCTCGCGAAATCCTGTGCCGACTCGATGACTCCGGCGATCTTCAATGCGACGAACAGAACCCCGTACTCCAAAAACAGCACATAAAAATAGCCGCCCTTGCCTGTTCTTTCTAAATTGAAGCTGCCGCTGCCCAGTTCCAGCGCGCGAAACACCTCATGGTACTCGTCTGCTCTGTAGCTGAATGGCAGCCCGAACCAGATGCCCCAAAGACGCAGGCCGAATGCTGCGGCGAGAATCAGAGCCAGATAAATCCAAATCCGGTTAAGATTCCTTATACTTTCCATAACCAGTTCCGACTACCTGCCAATGTTCACTGCCAGCAGCTCCGCGTTGGCGCCAAGCGCCCTCCACTGCCGTGACATGCTTTTATCGAGTCTCACGGTCACCGCGCCGCACAGCTTCTCCGCTTCCGATGACAAGCGGCTGTCGTTTCGTCCGATTGATTGCGCGTGAATGTGTTTGATCATCTCCTCAAAAAAGCGGCACCCGAGGAAGTCGCAAACTATTCTCATCACGCGTTCAGGATCTCGGACCAGCATTTCGTACTTGAGCAGCAGAACATCCGGATTCGTATCCAGTCGTTGATCAAAGAAAAGCTGATTGCGAAGATACCAGAACACACCTGCAGCGGACTGCGCGCTCATCTGCGCGTAGTCCAGTTTGCGCAGAACCGACAACGTCTCCGCAGTGATACCCCTGGCTTCCCAGCGGTCGGTAGGGCCCTTCTCCATGAGCTCCCTGAGGAAGCGAAGATTGGTGTCGCCGAATTTCGAAACCGCGGAGTTCGCCCTGTCCTCGACGCGACGATACATCCAGATGGCCTTGCTGCCGGCATCCGTGGCCAGAAGCGCGTCGGCCCGATGTGAGTCCGTGAGGGGCTTGAAGGCGATAAAGGGTCGCTTGCTTGCGGCGATCAGGCTCCGCGTCTCATCCAGGCTTTTCAGTACGCTGTTCTTGAAAGCGACCGACATTTCGCCGTAGACGTCGAACTCCGGCGAATTTTCGAAGCAGCTTGCCAACATCGTCGTGCCGGACCGCTGTGCGCCCAGGATAAAGATACCGCGGTGTTGCGAGGCTGGACCATGACGGCGCAACCAGATCCATTTACGGATCGTCCGCCGCATAGCATCCATGCGGCGCGTCATCTTTTCGACGATCATATTCCGTGCAGCCTCAATCTATCGGTGAGAAATGACAGCCGATCGGCCGACGGCAAGTCCACCTGCATCCGAATACGTACCTTCATCCGCCCGAAAACTAGCACACAGTATCGCGGGCAGCCGTGATGGCGTTCCCGCTTGTGGGTCATGGGGGAAGGCCCCGATGCCCCCGCGTCAGATCCACAGCGACCCTGAGGGGTGCAATGGGTCGTCATGCCTTCACGGCCTGACTGCCCATGCTTAGATCAAGCCTCGTTCTCAGGGTGCGGTCCGTGATGCCGTGTGATCAGGAGCAGTGAAACTCCGATGATAACCACGTTGCCGATAACCGTCGCAATGACGAATGCCCCCAGGGTCCACTCCGGGCTCGCTTCCAGACCAAAAGCGATGCCGAACGTACTCATGCGAAACACTGTGGTTGCGAGCTGCAGATGAAGCCAAACCCTCTGCTTCCTCAGTACAATGAACACTGGATTCGAAGGCGCGGTAACCCAGATCATGAAAAGCCAAGGCGAGATAATCTCGAGGTAGCGGCCGGCTTCCGACCAGCGCTCGCCGAGCAGCCAGGTTGCCAATGGTTGTCCGGAAAACCAGAGCACGGCAAGTGGGCCGGCACCCAACAGAACGAGCCCGCCCGTGGATAACAGAAACGCCGACCTGAGGCTCCTGCCGCGATGACCGATCTCGGCGGCCTTCTGCAGGAACACTCTTCGTACGGAATTGGCCACGACGACAATGGGAACGTGAGACACGCGCGTGGCCATGGCGTAGAAGCCGACGACTGCCGGCGAAAAAAGAACACCGAACAAAATAACAGGAAGCTGTTGAGTAGCCGCGGTCAGAAGCGCCGCAGGCGCGTTCAACCTCGGAAAATCCGAATACTTCGTGGCGATCCGCCGAATTGCCGTCCATCCAACAGGCCGAAAGGTCGCCCGAAACCCTTCGCTGCTTGCGCTCTTCTGCACGGCCAACCGGAAGACCTGGCCGAACATGTGTCCCACCACGAGCCCGAACACCGAGCTGCCGGCTAAGGCCCCAAATCCTATACGGGCCCCGCCCGTCACTGCCGTACCGACAACCATCGACGTCGCAACAACCTTGAACATTTTTCTGCGGGCTAACCAGTTTTCCTGAATCGTGACCATCGTCAGGAGCAGGACACTCAGCGGCAACAGCCATAACCACATGCCCAGGGATTCCAGAACCGGGACTGTCAGATCGCTGAGCTCGTAACCGCCGATAATCAGCAGCAGAACGGCGCATACGAAGATCAGCAGACGATAAGCGAAGGCCATCAACAACAGCGCCTCTGCTTCCTGGTCCGGCAACACGAGGGCGTTTTCATACCGAAGAGCGCCCACATTCGATACGACCACCCCAAGAGACAGGAACAATGCTGCGATGCCAAAATCGCTGGGAGAAAACAGACGCGCAATGATCGGCATGGTGACGAGCGCAATGCCAGCTGCAATGCTCTTGCCCGACATCATTGTCGCGACGTTGCCGAGGAACGCCTTGTGCCTGGTAAGAAAATCTGCAAATCGCATGATGCTATTCTGGCTGAAGTGAGAATTCGCTCAACTGCTTCAATCGGCCCAGCAGCGACCGCGCGGGATTGTGGCAACTTCCCGGCCCGCGGTCCAGCAAGCCCGTCTGACAGGAAGTGGCCGCTCGTAGACGCCGTGATCGTGTATACCTTAATATACCCGCCGCGAGGTCCCCGAGAGTCGCGTGCTCGTCCGGCTTGCGCCACGGCTCATGAGTTTCAATGCTGCCGGGCTCAGTGCAGAATTCATGGTCATCAGCGACAAGCACAAGTACGTATTCGTAGAGCTACCGCGGACTGGATCCAGCGCAATCAGCCGTGAGCTGCGTGAGCATTACGACGGTCGCAACATTCTGCACAAGCATGCCACATATGACGAGTTCCTCAGTTCGGCTACAGATAGAGAATCAAGCTATTTCGTTTTTGGTGGCCTGCGCAATCCTGTCGACGATGCGGTCAGCCTCTACTTCAAGCTGGTGACCGACCATCAGCGCAAGTTTTCACGTCTGCAGCATGCGGGATGGTTTACGCGATTGGCCTATCGATTCCGATCGAGACAATTCCACTTTGCGCGGGCGGACAAGAACGGTTTTTCGCGCTTTTTTCTGAAGTTCTATCGATTTCCCTATGACAACTGGAGCTCGCTCGCGCATGCGAGGTTTGACCGCGTGCTCCGCTTTGAGACTCTGGTGGAGGATTTCGACGCTGCGCTTGCGCAACTGGGCATTGAACCGGTAAGGCCACTGCCGGTTGGAAACAAGACCGGGGGCAGGAGCATGGCTTACTGGGAGTACTACAACACCAAAGCTATCGCACGAGCGCGGTGGGTCTTCGGGGTATATATGGAAAAGTGGGGTTACGGGTTTCCAATATCGTGGAAACTTGGCGAAGCCGTCCCAGGCGCCGTGAACAGATTGGTCTTCAGATTCCTGAATGTTTTTCGCAGATTTTACTGGCGCCGTTTGCGTCCCGTGGTATATGCGAAGATTCAGCGTGACCAGCAAAGACGGCGAGCTCTGGAGTTTGTCGAATAAGCCAGTTGCTGCGGTTGTTCCCGAGGGCGCACCGCAATGATCAAACCTGTTGCTGCCGTCGGTACTTGCTCGATCTACCCAACGTCCGGCAAGCCAGGAAGCGCAGATTAGTCCGCTCAACAGATAACGTCCGGTGCGTTCGGAGGGAAGCGTGCTGACTCAACCGCCACAGGTTAACGCCGCGATCACCGGGCGGCAGCTGGCTATACGGACCTTCCAGCTTGTCGTACTCGTATATCTGGTTCGCTATTTCGAGATCGGCAGCCCTCAGTTCGGTACGATCATGCTTCTCGCCGTTCCGGCGTTTCTTATAAATGCTCTCTTGCCTTTCCGGTATCGACTGGAATGGTTCCTGACCGTGTCGCTCATCGGGATCGTGCTGGTTCTCGGTCCTGTAAGTGCTATCTGGCTGATAGCCATCGTCACTGCGTTTATTGCTATCTGTCATCTGCCGGTGCCTCTCGGTTCGCGCATTACGATACTGCTTGCAGCAGGCGCCGCGCTTTTCTTTTTCCGGCTCCGCGGATGGGGCGTGCCCTGGTCGGAAACCGCATGGCCGATCATTGCGTCGATTCTGATGTTTCGTGTGATCGTATACCTTTACGACCTACACCACGAGAAGACACGCCCGTCGGCCCGGTGGAGCCTATCCTATTTCTTCTTGCTGCCGAATGTCTGCTTTCCCCTGTTTCCCGTCGTCGACTTCAAGAAGTTCCGGCAGACATACTACAGCGAGCCTGCGCCCGTAGTTTACGGGCGGGGAATGTCGTGGATATTCAGGGGCGTTTATCAGCTGATTCTCTACCGCATCGTCTACCAGTTTGTCGTTATTCCGCCGGAGGAGGTATTTAACGCGGCCCAGCTATTGCACTTCATCGTATCGAGCTATCTCCTGTACCTGCGAGTGTCTGGACTTTTCCATCTGATCGTCGGCGTGCTATTGCTTTTCGGATTCAATTTGCCGGAGACACACAAAAAGTATTACCTGGCTTCCAGCTTTAACGATTTCTGGCGGCGCATCAACATCTACTGGAAAGACTTCATGATGAAGATCTTTTACTACCCGATATATTTCAAGGTCAAAGGTCTGGGCGCCACGCCCGCCCTCATTATCGCCACCGTCGCCGTTTTCTTTGCCACCTGGCTACTGCATGCTTATCAATGGTTCTGGCTGCGGGGAACTTTCCTTTTCGAGCTCCACGATTTGCTGTTCTGGTCAGTTCTTGGCGTTCTGGTCGTCCTCAATTCGCTTCGAGAAATCAAGTATGGACGGGTCAGGTCGATCGGTCGCCAGCCGCTGCTCAGCTCCGGCCGGTTGTCGAATGTCTGCCGCGTGGCTTCGACGTTCCTGACAATCAGTATCTTGTGGTCCATGTGGAGCTCGGACAGCCTTGAGCAGTGGTTGCTCATGTGGAAGTCTGCGGGCGGACAAGCCGTCCTCATCGTGATCGCGGTTTTAGTGTTTTATGCGCTCGCGAATTGGGGGGACAAGCGCTCCGAAAAAGTCTCGACAAAGGTGCGCACGCTCGTTGGACGGGACGTTGCAGCAGCCGAGCCGGGCGGGATCAGACTCGGGTCAGGTCTCATTGCCGGTAGCCTGGTGGTCCTCGTGTTCATGAGCCGGCCGGAGATACCCTGGGTACCAGATGCCTATGCGGACATAGCCAGGCAGCTTCGCACGGTACAATTAAATCGGCGCGATCAGGCTCGCATGGAGCGCGGATACTATGAGCACCTGCTTAATGTCAACCGGCACAGCGAGGGGCTGTGGACTGCCGTCGAGAAGAAGCCCGCGGACTGGATCGACAATCTGAATGACACGGAAATTGCGGTCCGTGTGCCGAGATTCCTGATTACCGAACTCGCTTCCGACAAGGAAATCCAGTTCAAGGGCGCTCAACTCAAAACCAATCGTTGGGGCATGCGAGATCGCGATTACCCGATAGCCAAATCGAAGGATAGCACGCGCGTCGCTCTGTTCGGCACGTCCCACACGCTGGGATCCGGCGTTTCAAATGCGCAAGTGTTCGAGCATCTGCTGGAACAGCGTCTCAACGCCGGCGCAGCCGGTGCCACACCATCATCTGCTTATGAAATACTCAATTTTTCCATGGTCGCATACAGTGCGTTGCAACACCTTTACCTGCTCGATCATAAAGTTCGAGAATTTCGTCCGGACGCTATAGTCTACTTCGCCCTGGAAGACGATGAACGCTTCATCCTGCGGCATCTCAGTCTGGCGATTCGAAACGGCATAGAGATTCCCTACCAACCTGTGCTGGCAATCGTGAACCTGCTTGGACTCGATGCTTCCCATTCTGACGAAGAAATCCGGCGCAAACTTGCGCCGTACGCTGCAGGGATTCAGGCATGGGCGGAACGTGAGCTGGCAGCGAACATCCGCGGAATGGGCGCAACCGCTCTGTGTGTATTTCTTCCGAAGGTGCAGTCACGCCCTGACCAGGCAACAGCGGAGACGCGCCAGAGAATAGCTCGGGAAGCGGGCTTCCACACGCTCGATCTCCATGACGTCTACGACGGCTACAGCCGGCAGGAGCTGCAAATCAAACCCTGGGACGACCATCCAAACGAGTTGGCGCATTCGTTGATAGCAGAGCGCTTGCACCAGGAACTGGTCGATCGGCCGCAATTGCTCGGAAAAAGTTCCTCGCGAATTGCTCGCTGATCGGGGTATTCAACGCACGGCCAGAGGTAAGAATTATGGGACCGGTCGGACAATCGGTAAAGGACTTTATTCTGGACGAGTTTCTCCGTGGGGAGGATCCAGATGAATTGACTGCCTCCACCCCGTTGATCTCATCTGGTATTCTGGATTCGCTGGCCACCCTGAAACTCTCCCAGTTTCTGGAACAGCATTTCGACATTCAGATGGCGGCGCACGAGCTCGACGAAGAGCATATCGGAACGATTGCGGCAATCGAGCAGTTGATCGCTTCGAAGCAGTAGCATACAGCGGTGTCAGCCCTTCACGGCTATTTGCAGCGTACAGCGGCCGCTCGTCCGCATGCTGCGGCGATCGAAGCTGACCGCCAGAGCATTTCCTATGGCGAGCTGCATGCTCTTGCCAAAAGTATCTGCGAACGATTGACCATGCTCGGCGCAAACCGCGGAGACCGGATCGGCGTCTATCTGCCCAAATCAATTGACGCTGTGGCCGCAATGCACGGCATCATGATGTCAGGGGCTGCCTATGTACCGGTCGATCCATCTGCACCGGCAGTGCGCAACGCTAGCATTCACCATGACTGCTCGGTGCGCATAGTCATTGTTCATGCCAAGTTCGAAGCCGCTTACCGGCAGGCATTCGGCGTGCTTGGACGTATTCCGACCCTGATCGTGGTTCCCGAAGTGGAGCGAGGTTTCGGAATGCGAGAGGCAGTCGATGCTGCGAAATCTGGAGCGCAGTTCGCTCAGGGCTTTGATCCGAATCCTGACGATCTGGCGTACATACTCTATACGTCGGGTTCGACCGGCAAGCCCAAGGGCGTGATGCTCACGCATCGGAACGCAACGAGTTTCATTGACTGGTGTTCGGAGGTCTTTGCCCCGGGCAGTGCAGACCGCTGCTCCTCCCACGCACCCTTCCATTTCGATTTGTCGGTCCTCGACATATACCTGACGATGAAACACGGCGCGACGCTCGTGTTGGTGCCGGAGGCTACCGGCAAAGATCCTGTTGCCCTTGCGCCTTTCATAGCTGCTCAGCGCATTTCCGTCTGGTATTCGGCGCCTTCCATTCTCGGCCTGCTGGCTCATTTCGGAAAACTGGCGCAGTACGATTTGTCTCCGCTAAGACTGGTGTTGTTTGCCGGCGAAGTTTTTCCTGTCAAACACCTGAGGGCGCTCAAGACGTTGCTGCCCGCCCCGGTCTACTTCAATCTTTACGGGCCCACGGAAACCAATGTTTGCACCTACTACCGCATTCCCGACACCATACCGGCGGACCGGACCACTCCGTATCCAATCGGCCGCACGTGCGCGCACCTGCAAACAACAGTTATCGACGACACCGGCAACACCG
>JACDCP010000256.1 GCA_013817465.1 Gammaproteobacteria bacterium
GCGTGGACTACCGAGAGCCACGAGAGCCCAGTTCTGTCGCCCGCCTCGAAGCCCGGCAATATTATATTCCTCGGTCCATTGACGATAAAGCATCGGCAGATCGACTACGCCGACGTAGTTGATGCCCCACTTGTATAGCTCGGGCGTTTTCGTCAAGCCCGCCATAGTTGCGTAGCCGCCGTAGCTTGCGCCAGAGATGCAGATGCGCTCGGGATCGGCAAAGCCGTTACCGATTGCCCAGCGAACGCCGTCGGTGAGGTCATCCTGCATTTCGAGACCCCAGCGTTTGTAGCCGCTCTTCTCGAAGCGTAAGCCGTAACCGCCCGAGCCGCGATAATTGATCTGCAGCACGCCGTAGCCGCGGTCGCATCGTCGAACTCGACGTTACGGAAGAATGTTTCGACTGACGGCGGCTCGGCCTGCGCCGGCGCGGATGCGGCCAGCGCAGTAATGGCAAGACCTCGCTGCGGCTGTGACCATAAGCCGATCCCCTTGAGTATGCTGCGCGAGGGCTAGACATACCATTTTTGGACACTCAGGACCAGTGCCCGGCGCACAGAACCGGATGCGGCGCAGCCGGAGTGGCTCGCGTGAGATCAGGCGTCCTTCTGCTGCTCCACTTCGCGGTGGCCGGGGACGGCGATACGCGACATGACGATGCCGACTTCGTAGAGCATGTACACCGGCAAAGCGAGGAGGGTCTGCGAGATGATGTCGGGCGGCGTCAGCACCATGCCGACGACGAAGGCGCCGAGGAACACATAAGCGCGATTTTTCGCGAGGGTCGCCGGTGTGACCAGCCCGGCCCAGACGATCAGCACCGTCGCGACCGGCACTTCGAAGGCGAGCCCGAATGCAAAACACAGCGTCAGCACGAAATCGAGATAGCTGCTGATGTCCGTCATCACCGTCACGCCTTCCGGTGCGGTAGCGGTGAAGAAGCCGAACATGAGCGGAAACACGACGAAGTAGGCGAACGTGATGCCGAGATAGAACAGCACGACACTGGACGCCAGCAACGGAATGGCAAATCGACGCTCCTGGCTGTACAGGCCGGGCGCGATGAAGGCCCAGACCTGATACAGGACCACCGGCATGGCGACAAAGACAGCCAACACGAGCGTGAGCTTGAACGGCGTGAGAAACGGCGAAGCCACCTGGGTGGCGATCATGCCCGCGCCCTCGGGGAGCTGGCGCATGAGCGGATCGGCAAGCAGCCTGAAAAGAAGATCGGCAAAGGGCGCCAGCGCGATGAAGATCAGCAGCACGCCGAGCACGGCCTTGATCAGCCGGCCGCGCAGCTCTATCAAATGCGAGATCAGGCTGCCTTCCGCAGCGTCCTCCGCTCCGCGTTCAGCCCGTTTCATCGGTCTTGCGGCGTGGCTCGTCGGCGGGCTTATTATTCTCCGCGGCCGGCGGCTTGCGCTCGTTCACGGCGATTTCCTCTTCCATCTGCGCGCGCAGGTTGCGTACGATCTTCCGCGCGTTGCCGACCCAGCCTCCGACGCGGGCCGCAATCTCAGGCAGTCGCGCGGGCCCGAGCACCAGTAGCGCAACAATGAAAATGAGCGCGAGCTCCCAGAAACCAATGTCGAACATGGCGGGCGAACCGGCAGGGCGTGCGACGAACGGATGCGGCTAGGGCGCCGATTTTTTGTCGCGCTCGCGCTCTGGGGTGGAGCGGGCACGTGTCTCGCCGAAGTCAGCATCCTTGCCGGCGGCGCCGAGCTCCTTCGGCTTGTCGTCCTCGTCTGTGGAATCCCGCATGGCGCTGCGGAAGCTCTTGAACGCGCCGCCGAGATCCGATCCCATGCCGCGCAGACGTTTCGTGCCGAAGATGACCACCACTATGAGCAGGATGATCAGCAACTGCCAGACGCTGATACCACCGAATCCCATTGCTTTTCTCCGTCCGTGAATACGAGCGAATGCCCGGAAATTCCCTCATGATACGCCCAATCGGGCGGCTCAGCCCGGCGGTGCGGCGCGCATCCAGAAGGTCACTGGGCCATCGTTGATCAAGGCAACCCGCATGTGCGCGCCGAAGCGACCACTTTGCACCCGGGGATAAAGCCGCGCGGCGCGCTGCGCGAGATATTGGAACAGGCGCTCACCATCCGCCGGCGCCGCGGCCGTCGATAAGCCGGCGCGCATGCCCTTCTGAGTATCCGCGGCCAGCGTGACCTGGGGAACGAGCAGCAGCTCTCCGCCGTGTTCGGTCAGGCTCAGATTCATGCGCCCTTCCTCATCAGGGAAGACCCGGTAGCCGAGCAAACGTTCGGTGAGGCGCGCTGCCTGCGCCTCGCCGTCCCCCTTCTCGACGCCGACCAGCACGAGCAAGCCCGGACCGATCGCGGCCACGACCTCGTCGCCGACGGTGACGCCCGCCTCGTTCACGCGCTGGAGCAGCCCGATCATCGGCGGGCATTGTAGCGGGCGCACGTAGGATAAATCCTACACACTTTGTCAACGCCGGCCGACAGCGCCGAGGCGCCCGATGTGGCAGATTTCGATGCGGGCGGTCTGCACTGGATGCGGACCGGGGCGGCGACAGGACACTGTCGGGAAACTGAATGGAGCGCAGGGACGCGACGCCCGCCGGCCATGCGCCGACCCGCGGCCAGGATGGCTACCGGACCCCGGCCTCAGTGCCGGGGTTTTTTTCGCCGGTTCAACGAGGCGGCTTCGCCGACCGGCATGAGCGCACATCCCGTTGCCGGCAACGGCCGGAGGCGCCCCCTGATCCGGCTGGCGTGCACCTGCGTTGTGTATAGTGCCGCCATGAGAAGACGCGACTTCGTCAGCGGCCTGGGTGCCGGCGTGCTGGCGGCGGCGGGCATCCCGGCCTGCTCGAAACAACAGGCAGGCTCCGACGCTGTGGTCGGGGGCAAGACCTACAACTGGAAGATGGTCACGACCTGGCCGCCGAACTTTCCTGGCCTCGGCACGGGCGCAGCCTGGCTCGCGAAAACCATCGAGGCCGCGAGCGGCGGGCGCATGCGCATCAGGGTTTACGGTGGCGGCGAGCTCGTCCCGGCGCTGGAGGTCTTCGATGCCGTCGCCGGCGGCACCGCCGAAATGGGTCACGGCGCCGGCTATTACTGGAAAGGAAAATCAGAAGCCGCGCAATTCTTCGGCGCCGTGCCATTCGGTATGGAAGTCATTGAGGTCAACGGCTGGCTGTATCACGGCGGCGGGCTCGATCTGTGGCGCGAGATCTACGAGCCGTTCGGGCTGGTGCCGTTCCCCGCGGGCAACACCGGCGTGCAGATGGGCGGCTGGTTCAACCGGGAGATCAACTCGGTCGCCGATCTGCGCGGCCTCAAGATGCGCATACCGGGCCTGGGCGGCGATGTTCTGCGCCGCGCCGGCGGCACGCCTGTGCTGCTGGCCGGCGGCGACGTCTATACAGCGCTCGAGACAGGCGCGATCGATGCAACCGAGTGGGTCGGACCGTATAACGATCTGGCCTTCGGCCTGCACCAGGCCGCCCGTTATTACTACTATCCGGGCTGGCACGAGCCGGGCTCGGTGCTGGAGTGCATCGTCAACAAGCGGCACTGGGATGAGTTGCCCGAGGATCTGAAGTCCATCGTCAGCACGGCCTGCCAGGCGGCGAACCTCGAGATGTTCGCGGAGTACACGGCGTTCAACCAGCAGGCGCTGAACACGCTCGTCGAAGAGCATAAGGTCGAGGTGCGGCGCTTCCCCGACGCGGTCCTGAAGCGCCTCGAAGAGTTGTCGCGCGAAGTGCTCGAAGACCTTGCCGGGCGTGATGAAATGGTGCGGCGCGTGTACACGTCTTATAAGGAGTTCCTCGAGAAGGCCGCCAGGTGGCAGTCCATTTCCGAGCTCGCCTACCTCCACACGCGTAGCTGAGAGTCCCCGAGCCTTCAGACGTAGACACCTGCCGCGCCCGATTCGTCAGTGATGCGGCGTGTGGGAACATCGGCTTCAGACTGATTACCTCCGTACCCGCGCGCCGGCAGCCAACCGCGCCAAGCCCATCGGCGAGTAAGCGTACGGCCGGTGCGCGGTTGTCTGCGCGAGGTTGACAGGCCGGGTGCGGACAAAATGCCGCCACAGTGGACTATCCTCCGTAAATGCGATGCGGCAGCCACGTAGCC
>JACDCP010000045.1 GCA_013817465.1 Gammaproteobacteria bacterium
CCCGACATCAGAAATCGATGCAGCGCCCGGCCTTCTCCCAGTCCCCGTAGCGCGTCGGCTCGGGGCCGTCCCTGCCGCCGACTTCCCGGTTGGCCGGCTCATCTTCCGCGGGCATTTCAGCGGCATCTTCTGGCGTATCTGCGCCGGTGTTCATCGTGCGCATTCTCGTTTTTTCCGGCACGGCCCTAGTGTGACAGAAGCCCCACGCGATTTCACGGATTCGACCCGCGTCGTCGCCCCGACAGTGGCCGCTCCGGCGGCTGCTATCATCTCCGGATGAATGCCATTGCCGACACGCCAGCCACGGACAATGCGCAGGCCTTCATGCTGCCGCCGACAGGTGCGATAGAAGTTTCCGGCCGCGACGCACGCGCATTTCTGCAAGGACAGCTCACGAACGACATCCGCAAGGTGGGCCCGCAGACGAGCCAGTTGAGCGCCTGGTGCAATCCACAGGGTCGCGTCATTACGAGCTTGCGCGTCGTCGAAATCGACGATTCGTTCCTGTTGCTGCTGCCCGCCGATCAGGCGCAGCACGTCGCCGAGCGACTGCGGAAGTTCGTGATACGTGCGAAAGTCCGGATCGACGCGCCCGCGGGCGGCTTGCCGGGCATCGGCTTGTGCGGAAAAACGGCAATGGCTCTTCTGGCGCAAGACGGCTGGCGGCCACCTGCATTGAACAACGCCGCGTCCGCCGGCGATGTCGGGCTGCTCATCCGTGTGGACGCCACCGCTGAAAGATTCGAGCTCTATACGCGCTCAGGAAGCTTTCATGAGCTTGCAGCGCACATGCGCGTGAACGTCGCCGATGACGGCAGCACTGCCTGGCGCGCCTGGAACATCGAGGCCGGGCTGCCGGTCGTCTACACTGCGAATCGCGAGCGCTTTCTGCCGCAGATGTTGAATCTCGATTGCGTCGATGCAATCAGCTTCGCCAAGGGCTGTTACGCAGGCCAGGAAATCGTCGCGCGGACACAGAACCTCGGCCGGATAAAGCGCCGCATGCGGCGCTTCAGGATTGAGGTTTCATCGGTCCCGGGTGACGCAGTTTTTGCGGGCGGATCGCCTGCCGGGCACGTCGTGGAGATGGCGAGTCGCAACTCGGAAATGGAGATCCTTGCGGTTGTGCCGACGTCAATCGATGATGACGCGTTTGCGATCGAAGAAGATGGCGCACCGGACCTGCATGAGTTGACCCTTCCCTACTCCACGAGCCGATGAATGCAGGGTTCAGCCCGTGGCCGACCCCGGCCCCTCCCGGCGCATGTGCGGAAACAGCAGCACGTCGCGGATTGACGGCGAATCCGTGAACAGCATGACCAGCCGGTCGACGCCGACGCCGAGTCCGCCGGTGGGCGGCATGCCGTACTCCAGAGCGCGGATATAGTCGGCGTCGAAAATCATGGCCTCCTCGTCGCCTTCGGCCCTGCGCTCCGCCTGTTCGCGAAAGCGCCGGGCCTGATCCTCCGCATCGTTCAGCTCGGAGAAGCCGTTCGCCATCTCGCGCCCGCCGATGAAGAGCTCGAAGCGGTCGGTGATGAATGCGTCCGCGTCGTTGCTCCGCGCTAGCGGTGAAACCTCCGCCGGATAGCCCGTGATGAAGCTCGGCTGCACGAGCTTCCCCTCCACGGTTTTCTCGAACAGCTCTATCTGCAGCTTGCCCGGGCCGTGCTGCGGGCGAAACGGGATTTCGCGGCGCGAGCATGCGTCCCGGAGGTACTCGACATCGCGCAGCCTTGCGACCTCGAGATCGGGGTTCTGCTCGCGGATGGATTGCTCGACACTCGTGCGCCGGAATGCTGGCCCGAGATCGATGCTCACCCCTTGCCAGGTCAGCGCAGTCGACTCGAGCAGCGCTTCGGCCATGCCGCGCACGAGGATCTCGGTCATGTCCATGATGTCGTCGCAATCCGCGTAGGCACGATACAGCTCGAGCATCGTGAACTCCGGGTTGTGCTGCGTCGACATGCCCTCGTTGCGGAAGCTGCGGTTAATCTCGTAGACGCGCTCCAGGCCGCCGATGACGAGACGCTTGAGATACAGCTCCGGCGCGATGCGCAGATAAAGATCCATATCGAGCGCGTTGTGATGCGTGACGAACGGCCGCGCGAGCGCGCCGCCGGCGATGACCTGCATCATCGGCGTTTCGACCTCGGTGAATTCCAGCGCATCGAGAAAGTTGCGCAGGTAGCGGATCATGCGCGTACGCATGCGGAAGACCTTGCGCGTATCCTCGCTCATGATCAGGTCGAGATAGCGCTGGCGGTAACGTATTTCCTGATCGGCGAGGCCGTGGTACTTTTCTGGCAGCGGGCGCAGCGATTTGACGAGCAGACGCATGTCGCTCGTCCTGATGCTCAGCTCGCCGGTCTTCGTCCTGAACAGCTCGCCTTCCGCGGCGACGATGTCGCCGATGTCCCAGGACTTGAAATCCCGGTAAAGCCCGTCCGCCAGCGCGTCGCGTTGGACAAAGAGCTGAATTTGTCCGCTGCGGTCCTGCAGGTGCGCGAAGCTCGCCTTGCCCATGACGCGCCGGCTCATCATGCGGCCGGCCACGCGCACGCGCACGGGCTCACGCGCAAGATGCTCGTCGCTCCACGAGCCATAGGTGCGTTGCACGGACGCCGCCAGCGTGTCGCGACGGAAATCGTTGGGAAATGCGTTACCGCGCTCGCGCAGCGCTTCGAGCTTCCTGCGCCGGTCGGCGATGAGGTGGCCCTCCCGGCTCTCGTCAGTCATCACTCATGATCCACGCAGGCCTCACAGCCCCTGCTTGAGGCTCGCCGACATGAAGGGGGTCAGTTTCCCGTCCAGCACGGCCTGGGTGTTGCCGACTTCGTAGCCGGTGCGCAGGTCCTTGATGCGCGACTGGTCGAGCACGTAAGAGCGGATCTGGTTGCCCCAGCCGATGTCAGCCTTCGTGTCCTCGATGGCCTGCGCCTCGGCGCGCCGCTTCTGCATCTCGAACTCGTAGAGCTTGGCCTTGAGCTGCTTCATCGCCGTGGACTTGTTCTTGTGCTGCGAGCGATCGTTCTGGCATTGCACGACGATGCCGGTCGGATTGTGCGTGATGCGCACCGCGGATTCGGTACGATTGACGTGCTGGCCGCCTGCTCCGCTCGCGCGATAGACGTCGATGCGCAGGTCCGCAGGATTGATGTCGATCTCGATGTCGTCTTCGATCTCCGGCGATACCCAGACGGCCGCAAATGAGGTATGCCGGCGGTTGCCGGAATCGAAGGGTGACTTGCGCACCAGACGGTGCACACCGGTCTCCGTGCGCAGCCAGCCATACGCGTACTCGCCCATCACGCTGACCGTGGCGCTCTTGATGCCGGCGACCTCGCCGGCCGAGGCTTCGATGAGCTCCGTCGTGAAGCCTTCGGACTCCGCCCAGCGCAGGTACATCCGCAGCAGCATCTCGGCCCAGTCCTGGGCCTCGGTGCCGCCCGAGCCGGCCTGGATATCGAGAAAGGCATTCTTGTCGTCCATTTCGCCGGAGAACATGCGCCGGAATTCCAGCCGCTCCACCTCGTCGCGGACGACGGCGACGTCTTTCCCGATGACCGCGAGCGCGGCTTCATCGCCCTCTTCCGCTGCCAGCTCGAGAAGTTCTTGCGAATCCCCGAGGGTTCGCCCGATGCGCTCCAGGGTGCCCACGGCGTCTTCGAGCTGCGCGCGCTCGCGGCCGAGGGACTGGGCCCGCTCTGGATCCTCCCAGACAGCCGGATCCTCGAGCTCCCGGCCGACCTCGGTCAGGCGGTCCTTTTTGTTCTCGTAGTCAAAGATACCTCCTGAGCGCGTCGCCGCGCGCAGCAAGATCTTCGATGAGTTCGCGAAGCGGGTTGATCTCCATGAAACGTTCAGGCTCCGGAGCGAATCAGCGCGTCATGTTAGCAGGATTGACGAAGAACCGGCTTGCGCCGATACGGCCGGGCGATCCAACCGTCAACAGATCGGCGCTATCGATTCGACGACGAGCTGCAGCCGCCGCGTGCCACGGTAATCGTTCACGCCCAGCCGGTATACGAGCCGTGCACGCGTCGGCGCGACACCGATGATATCCGCCTGGTTGAATGCGATCGCCTCGCAGAGCGGATCGCCGGCCGCTGCGCGCACACTGAGCTTGAAATGGGACTCGCCCACCAAGCGGCCGTCGACGATGTCGAAAATGCCATCGAAGCTGGGTTCCGGAAAGCCCTGGCCCCAGGGCCCGCAGCCGCGCAGGCTTTCGGCGAGCTCGAGGGTCAACTCGGCGCCGACAAGCTCGCCGTCAGTCAGCAAAGCGCCTCCCAGATCGTCCTGCGACAGCCGGCTCGCGACCTCTCGG
This sequence comes from Gammaproteobacteria bacterium, assembly GCA_013817465.1. GTDB lineage: Bacteria > Pseudomonadota > Gammaproteobacteria > Steroidobacterales > JACDCP01 > JACDCP01. Next base: position 4,331 of record JACDCP010000045.1, read on the forward strand.
TTCAAGACTCTGGAGAAAGCGTCGAGGGATGCGCGCGGCAGGGTCAGGCCCGCCGCCATTGCGTGCCCGCCGAACTTCCGCAGCAGCTCGGGCTCGCTGGCCGCCACCGCATCGAATACGTCACGAATGTGCAGCCCCGGCACCGAACGTGCCGAACCCTTCAGATTATCATCGTCCTCCAGCGCGAATGCGACGACGGGGCGATGCACGCGCTCCCGGATACGGGATGCGACCAGGCCGACGATGCCCTGGTGCCAGCTCTCGTCGAACAGGCATAAGGCATACGGCAAGGCCTGTCCGCCCTGATCGAAGCGCAGTGCATCGACAGCCGTCAGCGCATCCCGCTGCATCTGCGCTTCGATGGCGCGGCGCTCCGTGTTGAGCTCGTGCAGGCACAGCGCAAGCTCGCGCGCGCGGTTGTCATCGTCTGTCAGCAGGCACTCGATGCCCAGTGACATGTCGGCCAGCCGTCCCGCGGCATTGAGTCGCGGCGCGACAGCGAAGGCGAGATCGCTCGCCACCACGTCCGCGCGCCGCCGGCGGGAAACTGCCAGCAGCGCGCTGATGCCGGGCACGCAGCGTCCGGCGCGGATGCGTCGCAGTCCTGCATCGATGAGCACACGGTTATTGCGGTCGAGCGAGACGACGTCGGCGATCGTCCCGAGGGCGACGAGATCGAGCAGGTCCGTTACCCTGAACCGCGCATCGGCATTGCTTGCCGCACGCGTTTCAGCCTGCAGCCGCCGGTGCAGCGCCGCCATGAGATAGAACGCCACACCCGCACCGCACAGATGCCGGCTGCCGAAGCTGGCTCCCCGCAGATTCGGATTGACGATAGCGTCGGCCGCCGGCAGGGTCGCGCCCGGCAGATGATGGTCTGTAATCAGCACCTCGATGCCGTGCGCATGCGCGGCGTCGACGCCCGCGTGACTCGAAATGCCGTTGTCGACCGTGACAATCAGGGCCGGCTCGGCCCGCGCGGCGAGCGCGACGATTTCCGGCGTCAGGCCATAACCATACTCGAAGCGATTGGGCACGAGATAGTCCACGTTGCGCGCATCTGCCGCGCGCAAGCCGCGCACTACGATCGCCGTGCTGGTCGCGCCATCGGCGTCGAAGTCGCCTATGACAGTGATGCGATGGCGCGCGCGCACATGGCGCAGCAACAGATCCACGGCCGGAGCGATGCCCGTCAGGCTGCCGACCGGCAGCAGACGGTCGAGACGCAACCCCAGATCGTCCGCGCACAGCACGCCGCGCGCGGTCAGCACGCGGACGAGCACGGGATGCAGATCATCGGGCAAAGCGTGCCGCTCCGGCAATTCGCGGCGTCTGATGGGCGGTTGGCCGCCCCGGTCAGGCATGCCGAACGGGAATGGCCGCGAGCGGTTTGCGCCGCCGCCAGAAACGTCTTGCCGCGGCGCGCGTGAGCTCGAAACCCTCCGCGCCGCCGGGCAGCAGAGTGAGCCGGTCGAGCTCACCGCGCTCGATGGCGTCGATGAGCGGCGCGCACCAGTCCCGCTCGAGCGTTTCCAGCGCAGGGTGCCGGCCGCGCCCGGGGGCATCGAGACTCTGCAGCATTGCGAAACCCTCCGGCTCCTGCTGCGCGAGACAATTCGCTGCCGTCGCGGGCAGGCTGCCGACGCTGTTCCCGGTCAGCAGCCACAGGCCGCGCGCGAACGGCTCGTTGCTCCACAGAAACGGTAACGGCACGCGTCGCTGCTGCGGCAGCTCGCCCCCGCCCCAGAGCCACAGGCTGTTGACTGCCGGCTCGCTTGCCGGGGTTCGCCATTCGGCGGCCGCGTGGAAGAGCATCTGCGCTTCCGTCATGAGACGCGCGGCGAGTCCGGCGTCGGGCCCGGCTGGCATGAAGTCGTAAACATAATGATCAGCGGCCTCCTCCGGCGTGTGTGTCCCGATGCGCAATGGCCGCGGCGCGCGTAAATACCAGCGCTGCGAATGAGGTGCCGCCAGGTGGTAACCCTCCGCTGCGAAGTGTTCGTTGAACACCTTCACCAGACCGTCGCGCGCCTCGAGGCCGAGACTTTCCGCCGGCATGAGCCGCAGCCGGTCGGCATCCGGCAACAGATGCACGGGATCGGCGCGCAGCCACCAGTCCGCCGCCGGCGCGAGGCCTTCGCCGAGCAGGCTGATCGGCGCGACGGGCCAGGTCCGGTCGGGCCGCAGCCCGCCATTGCTCAACCAATGTACTGCGCCGGCGAGGCCGGGAGCCGGCAATCGTCGGCGGCGGCCGCGGGCCAGCAGGGTTTCGATCGCCGGCCAGCGCGTTGCTGGTTCCGCCCCGTTCGGTGGCGGGCGCAGCAGGCCCGGCGTCATTAACGCGAAACGCTTCGGGTGCCGGGCACCACCACCCCTTTGACACGTGAGTTCAGCGTTATGTCGGGACGCGGGCCGCAAAGGAGTGCCGGTGCCCGGCACCTGACTGAATGGCTTTTTCAACGTCCTGCCATTATGGTTGAGGCGTGCAGTTCACGCTCGAAAACGACCGCTCGGTGTATCTCGTGCGCGCCTGCGAGTCCGGCAAAGTGAAAGTCAACGAGCAGGAATTTTCGCACAGCCTCATTCTGACGCCCGAGCGGATCATACCCGACTGGCCGCCGGCCGTGGTCGCGGATTTATCGGCGGCTCACCTGGAAGACGTGCTGGCGCTGGATCCCGAAATTATTCTGATCGGCACAGGCGAGCGCCTCGTATTTCCCGATCAGAAGTTGCTGGCGCGAGTGATGCAGCGCGGCGTCGGCATCGAATGCATGGACACGCGCGCTGCCTGCCGCACGTACAACATTCTCGTGCACGAAGGCCGTCGGGTCGCCGCCGCGCTACTGGTCTAGGTGCCGGGCACCCGGCTAAAGCGCGTCGCCCGAAAGCCCCTGGCGCTCCGCGATCGAGCGCAGCACGTGCAGCGCGTCGAGTTGAATCTGGCGCACCCGTTCGCGGGTCACGCCGATGTCCATCCCGACCTGCTCGAGCGTGGCGCGCTCGAAGCCGCGCAGTCCGAAACGGCGCTCCAGCACCTCGCGCTGCTTGTCGTCCAGCTCGTCGAGCCAGGCTCCGACCGCCTGCTGCAGATGGTCGTCCTCGATCTGGCGGGACGGATCGATGTGCTCGCCCGCCGGTATCGCGTCCAGCAGGCTGCGTTCCCCCCTCTCGCGCGGCCGTGCCGGTGATCGCGCTCAGGCGCTCGTTGAGCTCGAGGAGGCGTTGCACCTCACTGACCGGCTCGTCGAGCAGGGCCGCGATGTCCTCGGCCGTCGGCTCGCGATCCAGTTGCTGGGCGAGGCTGCTGGCCGCGCGCAAATAATGATTGACCGCCTTGACGACATGCACGGGGAGACGGATCGTGCGCGCATGATTCATGATCGCGCGCTGTATCGTCTGGCGAATCCACCAGGTGGCATAGGTCGAGAAACGGAAGCCGCGCTCCGGATCGAACTTTCCGACCGCATGAATGAGGCCGAGATTGCCTTCCTCGATGAGGTCCAGCAGCGGCAGGCCGCGTTTGAGGTACTGGCGGGCAATCCTGACGACGAGGCGCAAGTTGCTCTCGATCATGCGCTGCCGCGCACAGCGGTCGCCGTCGCGGGCCCGCCGGCCGAGCATGCGCTCCTCCTCGGCCGAGAGCAGCGGCGACAGGCCGATCTCGCTCAGATAGAGCCGGGTCGCGTCCGATGGCTCGCCACCGCGGGTGCTCATGAGGATCCTCGTCGACCGCCGCTCTTTATCTTTGATCGAGGCGTTCAGCGCACCGGAAGATGGCGCAGCGGGTCTACCGGCTTGCCGTTCAATCGAATCTCGAAGTGCAGAACCGGTTTTCTGTTCGGCCCTTCGCCCATCCCGGCGATGCGCTGGCCCTGCTGAACGTCATCGCCCTGTTTGACGAGCAACGAGCTGTTGTGGCCGTAGGCGCTGAGATAGGTATTGTTATGCTTGATGATAATAAGCTGGCCGTACCCGATCAGTCCACTGCCGCTGTAGACGATCCGCCCGGCGGCAGCGGCGCGCACCGGATCGCCCACGACTCCACCGATATCGATGCCCTTGCCGGTGGCTTCGCCGAATGGCGCCAGCAGGCGGCCATCGGCAGGCCAGGTCCAGGTTGGCACCGGCATGACCGGCTGGGACCGGCGCGGTGGAGCCGGCTGCGTTGTCGGCCCGGGCCTGGCGGGCTCTGCCCGCGTAATGCGCGGCGGCGCCGGTGGCGTCCGCTCCACAGGCGACGCACTGCCGGCCCGGCCGCTCAGCCTGAGCCGCTGGCCGGGATGGATCAGGTCCGGATCATCCAGATCGTTCCAGCGCGCGAGATCGCGATAGTCGACCCGGTACCGCCAGGCGATGGCGTACAGCGAATCGCCTGCGCGCACAGTGTAAGTGTCGGGCTCCCAGCGCAGCGCGGCGCCGCCGCAGCCGGCAAGCGCGAGACACAGGGCCACGGCGGAAAGCGAGCCCGGCCGCACGATCACATCTGGATGACAAAATAGGCCACGACGAGCAGCACCACGGTGGCCCAGCCGATGGTATCGATATGCCGGCGCATGTGCGCTTCCATCCTGGCGCCGCCCCACATGACGAGACCAGCGACGAGGAAGAAGCGCGCGCCGCGGCTGAGCACCGAGGCCAGCACGAACAAGGGCAGATTCATCAGCAAAGCGCCTGCGGCAATGGTGAACACCTTGTAAGGAATGGGCGAGAAACCCGCGATGAAGATGGCCCAGAACCCCCAGTTCTCGAACCATGCCCGCGCGCGCAGGTAATGCTCCCAGTAACCGACGTCCTTGAGCAGCGGCTCGACGGCTTCGAACGCGAAGAAGCCGATCAGATAGCCCGCCACGCCGCCGAGCACCGACGTGACGGTGGTGATGAGCGCGTAGCGCATGCCCTGGTCCGGCCGCGCGAGCGTCATCGGTGCCAGCATCACGTCGGGCGGGATCGGGAAGAACGAGGACTCGGCAAAGCTGAGTCCCCCGAGATACCACTTGGCATGCGGATGCGCCGACCAGGCAAGCACGCGCGTATACAAAGCGGAGAATATGCGCACTATTTCACTCCCTCGACGAGCGGCACGAAGCTCACGAGGCCGAGCCGCTCGCGCTCGAAGCCGTCCGCCGTGCGGCGGATGCGGACCAGCTCCTGACGGCCGCGGGGGCCGACCGGAAGCACCAATCGCCCGTCCGGGGCGAGTTGCTCGAGCAGGGTCTCGGGCACATCCTCGGGTGCAGCCGCGACCAGAATGCCGTCGAAAGGGGCCCTGGCAGGCCAGCCCTGCCAACCGTCGCCGTGCCGGAACTGCACGTTGTTGAGCCCGAGCTGGCGAATGCGCTGGCGGGCGCGGGCGAGCAGCGGCGTAATGCGCTCAATGCTGTAGATCTTGCCGACCAGCGGCGCCAGCACAGCGGTCTGGTAGCCGCATCCTGTGCCGATCTCGAGCACGACATCCGGCCGGCCGTCCTCGAGCAGCGCCTCGGTCATGCGCGCGACGACGAAAGGCTGCGAGATCGTCTGATTGTGTCCGATGGGCAGCGCCGTATCTTCATAAGCGCGGCTGGCGAGCGCCTCATCGACAAAAATGTGGCGCGGTACGCTGCGAATGCGCTCGAGCACCGCCGCATCGCATATCCCTTGCTCGCGCAGGCGCCGGATGAGGCGTTCGCGCGTGCGCGCGGACGTCATGCCTATCCCCGAGAAATCGTCGCCGCTCGAGGTCATTGGTCCAGCCAGTCGCCGATCTTCGGCACTGCCGCATGATGCGTCAGATCGATCTGCAGGGGTGTCACGGACACGTAGCCGTTCTCGATGGCGTGAAAATCGGTGCCCGGCCCGGTCTCCTGGCCCGCGCCCGCCGGTCCGACCCAGTAGATCGGGCGGTTTTTCGGGTCGGTCGTGCAGATCACCGGCCCTGCGCGATGCCGGTTGCCGAGCCGTGTCGCCCGGATACCGGCCAGCTCATCATAGGGTACGTCGGGCACATTGACGTTGAGGATGGTGCCTGCCGGCAATGGCGAGCGCTCGAGGCGCTCGACGAGCTGCCTTGCGACCTGCGCCGCCGTCTCATAGTGCGTGGGGCAATCCGCGGCCAGCGAGATCGCCACCGCCGAAAACCCGAGGAAGCGACCCTCCATGGCGGCCGCGACGGTACCCGAGTAATGCACGTCGTCGCCGAGATTCGGGCCGTCGTTGATGCCGGAGATCACCATGTCGGGTTCCTCGTCGAGCAGCCCCGTGATGGCGAGATGCACGCAGTCGGTCGGCGTGCCGTTGACGAAGCGCACGCCCGACTCGGTGGCGCCGACCCTGAGCGGCACCTCGAGCGTCAGGGAATTGCTCGCACCGCTCTGGTTGCGATCGGGCGCGACGACCGTGATGTCGGCCACTTCCGCGAGTGCGGCCGCCAGCGCGCGCAGTCCCGGGGATTGATAGCCATCGTCGTTGCTCAGCAGGATCTTCAAAGCCGGGGCGTTTTCTCGCCGGGAATCCCGGGCATCATGAGACAGGCTCCGGCACTATACTTGAATTCCCTGCATCGGGAGTTTGTCTCGATATGTCCGCCGAGGACGACACTGAGCTGTTTCGACGCGCGGTCGAGGGCGCGCGGCGTTTGAATTCCGAGCGCGTCCGGCGAGATGCCCGGCGTCCGGTGCCGCAGGCGCGATTTGCGCGCGAAGATCGCGACCGGGTGCTCGAAGAAAGCCTGAGCGGAGCGCCCGTCGAGGCTGGTGACGAAACGTCGTTTCATCGACCGCAGGTGTCGCGGCGCTTGCTCCTGCGGCTGCGCCGCGGCGAGTACAGCATCGCGGCGGAAATCGATCTGCACGGCCTGACAGCCGCCGAGGCCCGGATCGCGCTGGCGGCATTCCTTCAGGATAGCGCGGCGCGCGGCCTTGCCTGCGTGCGCGTCGTTCACGGCAAGGGTCGGCGTTCGGGCCACGGCGGCCCTGTCCTGAAGCGTAGCGTCGATACCTGGCTGCGGCAACGCGACGAAGTGCTTGCGTTCGCCTCGGCGCGCTCAGTCGACGGCGGCACCGGCGCGCTTTACGTTCTGTTGCGGGTTTCCCGGCAGGGAAAATGGGGACATTCCTGATTTTCCGGATCCTTTTTCCAGCCGGAAAATCATCTCTCGGAAAATCAGGAATGTCCCCGTTTTCCATCGGCGCGGTTGGCGGAATGAACTCCTCCCTACGGCTTTCCACGCTTGTCGATCATGGCGCGCATCGTCTGTTGCGTCTCGTCCGACATCCAACGTTCCGCCATCAATGCGGCGTCGTCGAGCCCGATGCTGTCGAACAATGCGATCAGATCCGCGCGCGCATTCGCTCGCGTGACGCGCATCGCCTGCGGCGCGAGGCCGATCAGCTCGCGCGCCCATTCGAGGGACGCAGGCACGACTTCATCGGCCGGCACAACGCGATCGACGAGTCCGGCTTCGAGGGCTCGCTGCGGTGTCAGCATCCGCCCGCCGACCGCAAGGTACTCGGCATTGCGCGGCCCGACCTGGCGTCTCAAAGCGGCGAGAATCACCTCCGGGACCGGCAGGCCGACACGCACCTCATTGAGGCCGATCGTAAAGTCGCCATCCGCCATGATGCGGTGATCGCAGAACAGGGCGAGCACTGCGCCGCCGGCCGGACTGTGCCCGGTAATCGCGGCGCCGATCGGCACCGGGCAGCTGGCGATCGCGCGCAGTGTTGCGAAAAAGACCTGCCAGTAGGCGGCAACCCCGGTGCGGTCCGTACCGAGCAGCTCGCGCACGTCGATGCCGGCCGAGAACAGCCCAGGGCGCCCGGAGATGACCAGGGCCTGCGCGCCCTCGTCGACGGCCGCGCCGATGGCCCCGACAAGCGCGTCGAGCAGCGATGCATTCAGCGCGTTCACCGGCGGCCGCGCGAGATTCAGCTCGACGACCGGCCCGTGATGACGAAGGCCTAAAGGGACAGCATCCAATCAGTCACCGCGCTGGCGCGCGATTCGCCCGCGTCGTGCCGACGGGTCGCCGTCATCCGGAAGCACTACCTGATAGAACGATTCATTGGAACGTATCATGCCGAGATCGCTGCGCGCGCGCTCCTCGATCGCTTCGAGGCCCGCCTTGAGGTCGCGCACTTCCGCCTCGAGCGCGCGATTGCGCTCTTCCAAACCAGTGTTCTCCGCGCGCTGCTCCTGCGTGGCGGCGCTGAGCCGCCAGGCCTCGCGCATACCGTCGTCCGACACCCACAGTCGATACTGCAGCAGCAGAAACAGCGCCAGCAGGACAAAAAATACGAGCCGCGCCACCAGATCCCCTTGTGCGCCTGCTGTGGGCAGGACGTGTCAGCGGGCGCCGAGCCGCCCTACATTCGGCGGGCTGAAGCCCGCCCTATGTCGATCGAAAACGCCATGCGCCCCGCGTATGCGCCATCCTCGCCGAGCATTTCGTCGATGCGCAAAAGCTGGTTGTACTTCGCCGTCCGGTCCGAGCGGCACAGCGACCCGGTTTTGATCTGCGTGGCGCGCGTGGCCACCGCGATATCCGCGATCGTGTGGTCCTCCGTCTCGCCGGAGCGATGCGAAACGACAGCAGCGTAGCCCGCGGCATAGGCCATGTCGATGGCCGCGAGCGTCTCGGAGAGCGTGCCGATCTGGTTCGGCTTGATGAGGATGGCATTGGCGACATCCTTTTCGATGCCGCGGGCGAGGATTTTCGTGTTGGTGACGAACAGATCGTCGCCGACGAGCTGCACGCGCTCGCCGAGACGCCGGGTGAGGAGCGCCCAGCCATCCCAGTCGCTCTCGTCCATGCCATCCTCGATGGAGAGGATCGGATAGCGGCCAACCAGCTCCTCGAGGTAGTCGACGAAACCCGGCGCATCGAAGCGGCGCCCTTCGGCGGCCAGCTCGTAGGCGCCGTCGCGAAAAAATTCCGAGCTCGCCACGTCGAGCCCGAGCCAGACATCGTCGCCCGCCGAGAATCCCGCGACCTCGATAGCCTGCAGGATGATTTCCAGCGCGGCTTCGTTCGACGGCAGGTCCGGTGCGAAGCCGCCTTCGTCGCCGACCGCCGTGCCCAGTCCCCGGGCGCCCAGCACTTTCTTCAGCGCATGGAAAATCTCCACGCCGCAGCGCAAGGCTTCCGCAAAGTTCGGGGATCCCACCGGCAGGATCATGAACTCCTGGATATCGACGCTGTTGTCGGCGTGCGCGCCGCCGTTGATGATGTTCATCATTGGCACCGGCAGGGTGAGCGGACCCGGCCCGGCGAGATAGCGGAACAAGGGCAGCCCCGCTTCCGCCGCGGCCGCGTGCGCATACGCCAGCGAAACCGCGAGCAGCGCGTTTGCGCCCAGACGGCTCTTGTTCTCCGTGCCGTCGAGCTCGATGAGCCGTTCGTCGAGCCCTGCCTGATCGAGCGGGCCGGCATCGAGCAGCACGGCGCGTATCTCGCCGTTGACGCTGGCGACGGCCTTGCGCACGCCCTTGCCGCCGAAGCGTCCTGGCTCTCCGTCGCGCAGCTCGACGGCCTCGCGAGCGCCGGTCGAGGCGCCGGAAGGCACAGCGGCGCGACCGCGTGCGCCTGAATGGAGCACCACGTCCGCTTCCACCGTCGGGTTACCGCGCGAATCGATGATCTCCCGCGCGTGTACGTCGACGATCCTGGTCATGATGGCCCCCCGTCTGGCAGGCTGTTTAAAACG
>JACDCP010000257.1:0-633 GCA_013817465.1 Gammaproteobacteria bacterium
CGGTTGGTGATCACCCGGTTCCGTGCCGGGCGTATAGGGCATCGGCCCGGCCGAGCCATCGTGGGCGCGGGCGGCCAGGATGTTTTCCGCGGTTAGGGCGCCGACCTGCTCGCCGGTGTGCCGGCCGCCGCCCGGGATGTCGTCCAGCGCGGCGGCGAGAGCTTCGTCGAACACAGTGCGCTGGGACGGATACAGCGCCACGAGGGTGTCGTGCGCCGCGCGCGCCACCGCGGCGTCGATCGATGCCGCGGCGAGCAAGCCGGGCGCGAGAGCGACGCGTAGATAGGGATCGTGGGTTCCGTCGATCGCGTTGACCGCATCGTAAACGGCAAGGTGCACGATCGCCAGGGCGCGTGAACCGGCGGTCGGGCCACCCTGTTCCGGCGCCGGGCGGCCGTCATCGGTGCTGCGCCAGGTGCCGCTGTGATCGTCCGCGTCGGCCTGCAGGGCAATCGCGTTCCAGCGCAGCACGGGGTCGTCGTGGAAGCCGACCCACATGCGCGGCGCGGAGTTCGCGACGGCCGGGACGAAGAGCGCCGCGAGCACCGCGACGAGTAGGAGCTGGAGGACTCGATTCACGGGCTTTCTCCTTTTCAAGTGGTAGCCCGGGCACCCTAGCGGGCGGGTGTGAGG
>JACDCP010000257.1:643-4096 GCA_013817465.1 Gammaproteobacteria bacterium
CAGCAACAATGTTAAACAAGCAGCAGGGAATACAGACCGTAGATCGATAACAACGGCGCGATGAATGCTGTTCACTCGCAATACCCCCAATACCTTTTTTAATGACCGGGTGCCGGACATCGAGGCGCGAACCCGTTTCTGCCAGCCCACCTCAACGCGGGATCATCATATTGTGAGCCATTGTCGTATGCGCATCATCGGCAGAAAAGATGAAATCGTCCTGCGCGATACGACCGCGCATTATCATCCATTCTGGTGACGGTGCGCGCCGAGCAGCTCCGACACACCAGCCGGAACGGGCAGACGGGCAATTTTCGGCGCGACTGGCTTGCTTCAACCGCAAGCTTCGAGGAAGCAACCGGCCGTGTCAGTTCTGATCGCGCCGACGATATTTTTTGCGTCTCGGACTGCGATCCTCGCGTTCCTGATCGCGGAAGCGCCGCAGCACTTCGCGAGATCGCATTCCCCAGTCATCCTCATCCATGTAGTACCCGGTCTCGTCGGCCTCATCGGCCCCGTCGAACTCGGGGCCATTGCCGACGTCTCGAGGCATGGTGGCCACGTTCAGCTCCTCAAAGCGGCAATTGCAAACGCCACTAATCATCCACTTACGGACCGCCGGTGTGCAAGGGTTTACCGGCGGTTATTATTCGATTATCTTTGAAATGTGGAAGAGACTACTGGTGTGCGGGCCCTGTCGGCGCTGGCCCATGGCCATCGGCTCCGGGCTTTCCGGTTGCTTGTTCGCGCCGGACCGGATGGTCTTTCCGCCGGTGAGCTGGCGCTGCGGCTCGGCGTGTCGCCATCCAGCCTGTCCTTCCACCTCACTCAGCTCCAGGCGGCGGGGCTGATTCGAGGCCGTCGCGCGCAGCGGCACATCTTTTATTCGCTGGACGCGGACACGACGCGCGAGCTGCTCGAGTTCCTGACCGAAGACTGCTGTAACGGCCGCCCGGAGCTCTGCGGCATGGAGAAAGGCCCGGGACCGAATGATCGCGACACTATTCCGATCGGCCTGGTTGGCGACGATTGATTGCATGGCCGCCCACACATACAACGTCCTCTTCCTCTGCACCGGCAATTCCGCGCGCAGCATTATCGCCGAGTGCGTGCTGAACCGGCTCGGCAATCCACGTTTCAAGGCATGGAGCGCAGGCAGTTATCCGAAGGGCGAAATCAATCCCTACGCGCTGCAGCGGTTGAAGGCCGAAAATTACGATGTCTCCGGGCTGCGCTCGAAGAGCTGGGACGAATTCACCGGAGCCGATGCGCCGGAGTTCGATTTTGTGTTCACGCTCTGCGACAGCGCCGCGGCCGAGCCCTGCCCCGTCTGGCCCGGCCAGCCGGTGACCGCGCACTGGGGACTTCCGGACCCGGCCGCCGTGGAGGGCCGGGAAGCGGTCAAGCATGCTGCGTTTGCCGACACCGTGCGCATGGTCAGCAATCGCATACGCCTGTTTCTGAGCCTGCCGCTGGCGAGGCTCGACCGGCTCAGTCTGCAGCCCCATCTCGACGACATCGGCGATACGCCGCGCGCGAGCGAAAGCGGCTGAGCCTCGATGCAGTCTTTCAATCTGCCGCGGCGACTGGTCGCGGAAGGGTTGGGCACAGCCTTGCTGCTGGCGACTGTCGTCGGCTCTGCGTTGATGGGCCAGAAACTCGCCGGCGGCAACGCCGCGCTCGAGCTGTTCGCAACGACCCTGCCGACCGGGGCAATGCTGATCGTGCTGATCCTGATGTTCGCGCCGATTTCGGGCGCGCACTTCAATCCGGCAGTCACGCTCGCATTCCTGCTGCGCCGGGAAATCGGCGCGCGCATTGCGCTCTTGTACTGGCTCGTGCAGTTGGCGGGTGCGTTGGCCGGCGCAGCGCTTGCGCACCTGATGTTTGCCGCGCCGCTGATCGCGTTCTCGAGCATCCCGCGCACCGGGCCGGCGCAATGGCTTTCCGAAGGCGTCGCGACCTTCGGGCTGGTGGCCGCGATCCTGGCCGTCATGCGCTGGCGGCCTGCTGCGGTCGCTTATGCGGTCGGTCTTTTCATCGCTGCCGGCTATTGGTTCACGGCTTCGACCTCTTTCGCAAACCCGGCCGTCACCATTGCGCGCGGCTTCACGAGCAGCCTGGCCGGGATCCTGCCCTCGCACGTGCCGGCCTTCATCGCCGCGCAGCTCGCCGGCGCGCTCGCCGCCGCCTCGCTCATGGGCTGGCTACTTCGCCCCGGCAAAGAGTCCGGTCAGGTGCCGGGCACCTGACCGGCACCTGTTCAATTCCGCCGTACACGGCCAGAATGCCACCATGGCTTCCGAAGCGTACGTCGATCCCGTCGAGACTGCCGCGTTCGACGCCCTGAAATCGTTTCTCGTGGCGAGCCGGCGGCTGTTCGTGCTGACCGGCGCCGGCTGCTCGACGGAATCCGGCATTCCGGATTACCGGGATACGAACGGCGAATGGAAGCATCAACGTCCGGTGATGTTCCAAGAGTTCGTGCAGAGTGCCGCGACGCGGCGGCGTTATTGGGCGCGAAGCCTGATCGGCTGGCGCCGCGTGGCGGCCGCCCTGCCCAACCGCGCTCACGTTGCGCTGGCGCGCATGGAAGATAGCGGCCTCGTGCATCATCTCGTGACCCAGAATGTCGATGGTCTGCATCACCGCGCCGGCAGCCGCAAGGTCACCGATCTGCACGGCCGGCTCGATGTCGTCGAGTGCCTGGCGTGCGGCGAGCTTACGTCGCGCGAGGATTTTCAGGATCGTCTCGAGTCGCGCAATCCCGCTGCGACGCATGCAGCCGTCGACGTGGTCAAGCCGGATGGCGACGTCGAGCCGGAAGGTATGGATTACGATGTGTTTGACGTTCCCGCGTGCCGGCGCTGCGATGGCGTGCTCAAACCGGGCGTAGTGTTTTTCGGCGAGCCGGTGCCCCGCGTTCGTGTCGGCTCTGCCTTCGCGCGCCTGGAAGAGGCTGATGCCCTGCTGATCGTCGGCTCCTCGCTCATGGTCTTTTCCGGCTACCGTTTTGCGCGCGCGGCGGCGCGTATCGGAAAGCCCGTGGCCCTCATCAATCTGGGCAGGACGCGGGCCGACGGCGAGGTTTCCCTGAAAGTGACGGCACCCTGCGGCGACGTCCTGGCCGATTTGGCACAGCGATTGGTATGAAAATGGGGACATTCCTGATTTTCCAGACACCCTTATTCGGCTGAAAAATCATTTCTCAGAAAATCGAGAATGTCCCCATTTTCCAACGCTGGCAGATGTGGATCAACTCCGCTTATTGCCGGCGGTCCGAAGTTCCTGCATATGCAAGCTGAAGGTGACGGTATGCGAATCACAATGCGATTGACGATGCTCGGCACCGCTGCGGCCCTTGCAACGGGCGCCATAGCGGCAAACGAGGCGCCCGATTATCCGGACACGAAAGAAGTGCAGCAGACCGACACCTATCATGGGGTCAAGGTC
>JACDCP010000258.1 GCA_013817465.1 Gammaproteobacteria bacterium
TTTCTTCGGATTGCGCGTCAACTTCAAGCCGCTTCGCGATCTCGAGATCGGACTGTCGCGCACTGCGCAATGGTGCGGCTCAGGACGGCCGTGCAGTGCCGGCACATTCACAGACCTGCTGCTCGGCCGTGACAACCGGGGCAACGACGTCACTCTTGCCAACGAGCCCGGCAACCAGCTTGCAGGTATCGACATGCGCTGGGCATCACCGTTCGGCGATATGCCCTACGCGCTCTATGCCCAGCTCATCGGCGAAGATGAGGCGGGCGGATTCCCCAGTGAATATCTCGGCCAGTTCGGCATCGAGACGTGGGGAGCGCAGCGCTGGGGTGGTTATCGTGTGCATCTGGAATACGCCGATACGGCGTGTGGTTTCGCAGGTTCCGATCCGAAATTCAATTGCGCGTACAATCACGGCATCTATCAGGACGGCTATCGCTACCGGGAGCGCAGCATCGGCCACTCGATAGACAACGATTCGAGAATCCTGTCGCTCGGGGTCTCGCTGATCCGCCCGGACGGCAACTCGTGGAACTTGCTGGTACGCGGGGGCCAGCTCAATCGTGCCGGTGCAGTGGACCCCCGCAACCCGGTGGCGAGCACTGAACAGCGGCTTGCCAATGTCGAGATCTCGCATTCAAAGGCATTTTCTTTCGGCACGGTCGATTTCGGCGTCGGGGGCGACCGCCTGGAGGACGAGTTGAGCGGCAACTCCTCCACGGACTTGCGCGCGTTCGTTCAGCTGCGTTACGGCTATTAGCAGGCCGATGAAAAACACCGTTCTCATCACCCTGTTAGGCGCCAGATAATGCGGACAACGATGCAGACTTATAACTCACGTCGTCGCTCGATCGATTATTGGCCGTCAATCCGGACATCCCTGCTCGCATTTGGCTGGCTCGCGGTGATCCTCCTGGCGGCCGTGACTACGCTGGCGCACGGTCAGACCAGCAATCAGCCGATCGCTCCGACCGCCGAGCAGCTCAGGCTTCTGGAAACTCTCTCGGACGAGGAGCGCGAGCAACTCTTCGAAGCTTTGACGGAAAGAGCCGAGCAGCCCACCGACGAAGGGCTCGAGGTCCCGGAGCTCCTCCCTCTGAGTCCGGAGGAGGAGGAGCTGCGCAGCCGGCTGTTCGGCGAAGGGGAAGAAGAGGAAGAAGAGATACCTCGCGTAGAGGGTGAGGCCTTGCTGATCGTCAGGCTGACCCTCGCAGACGATATCGAGCCGGCCGAGGAGTTGCTTGTCACTGAGGATCCGCGCTTCAATCGGCTTCTCGGCAGCCGGACCTACAAGCTCGACCGTTTCGGCGTTCTGACGATTCCCGGGGTCACCAGCATTCCGCTGGCCGGATTACTGGCTGAAGAGGCCGCCAGCCGTATCGAAGCTGAGCCCGACCTGCGCTTTTTCGAGGCGGAGGTCACTCTTCTGCCGCTGGAGCCGACTGGCACCGAAGCGCTCGAGCCGTTCGGTTACGAACTGTTCGAGAGCGTGCCTACCACATTTGCGCCGGCGACCGACATCCCGGTCCCGCCGAACTACGTGATCGGGCCCGGGGACACCATCCGTGTGCAGCTCTTCGGCAACGAGAACAACGAATACAGCCTGATCGTCGATCGAGAGGGCGTGATCAACTTCCCCGGTATCGGCCCCATCCCGGTTGCCGGCATGGGCTTCGCGGCCTTGCGCGAGGAGATACAGACACGCGTACGCGAGCAGATGATCGGTGTGCAAAGCAGCATCACCATGGGCGAGCTGCGCTCCATTCGCATCTTTATCCTCGGCGAGGCAGTGCTGCCCGGCTCCTACACGGTGAGCGGCCTTTCCACCATTACCAACGCGCTGTTCGTCAGCGGCGGCATCAAGCCGATCGGATCCCTGCGCAACATTCAACTCAAACGCAATGGCGAAGTCGTCAGTCGGCTGGACCTCTATGACCTCCTGTTGAGTGGCGACACCAGCGGTGATGCGCGGCTCGAGCCCGGCGATGTCATCTTCGTGCCACCGGTGGGACCGACCGTGGGCGCAGGGGGCGAGGTGATGCGACCCGCGATCTACGAGCTGAAGAATGAAACGACGGCGGAGGAACTGATCGAGATTGCCGGAGGATACACGCCCGAAGCCTATCCGGAAGCCTCGCAGATCGAGCGCGTGCGAGGAGACAACGGGCGAACGATCGTCGGGGTGGATATGAGCACGCCACAAGGGGCGGAGGCCCGCCTGCGGCCCGGCGACACCCTGACGGTGCCGTCCATCCTGGAGCAGCTCGAAGAAGCCGTTCTGCTGTCCGGACACGTGCAGCGGCCGGGCGACTACGAATGGCGGCCCGGCATGCGGCTCACGGATCTCCTGCCGGGCGTATCGAGCCTGAGGCAGAACGCCGACATGCGTTATCTGCTGATTCGCCGCGAACATCCCCTGGAAGGCCGCATTGAAGTGTTGTCCGCCGATCTCTCCGCTGCGTGGCGCGAGCCGGGATCGGAGGCGGATCCGCTGCTCGAGCCCCGCGATCAGGTTTCCGTGTTCGATCTCGAGTTCGGTCGTGCAGCGGTCGTCCAGCCCTTGTTGAACGAGCTGCAGTTGTACGCGAGCGCGAAACATCCGTTCCACGAAGTCGGGATCGGCGGAAGAGTGAAAGCGCCGGGACAATATCCACTGGAAACCGGCATGCGCGTCAGCGATCTGCTGCGCGCGGGTGGCGGTCTCGATGAAGCGGCCTATGAGCTCGGCGCGGAGCTCGCTCGATACGACGTCGTGGACGGCGAATATCGGGAGACAGACCTGGTCGAAATCGATCTGGCTGCGATCCTCGACGGCAAGGAGGATGCAGACGTCCAATTGCAGTCGCACGACTACGTAAACATCAAGGAGATCCCGCACTGGGGAGACCAGGATGAGATCGAGATCCTCGGTGAGGTCCGGTTTCCCGGCACCTATCCCGTCCGCCGCGGAGAAACCCTGAGCTCGGTTCTCGAGCGGGCAGGCGGACTGACTGATCTCGCTTTCGCCAACGGCAGCATTTTCATCCGCGAGGATCTCAAGGAACGCGAACGGGAGCAGATACAAACGCTTGCTCAGCGTCTGCAGACGGATCTGGCCGCTTTTTCCCTGCAGACGATTCAGGAGAATGCCAGCGCGGCGCAGGCGTTCAGCATCGGCCAGTCGCTGCTGAACGAGCTGAGAGAGACGGAACCAGCCGGCCGTCTCGTCATCGATATCGACCTCATCATGGCGAACCAGGGCGATGCGATCCACGACATCGTGGTCAAGGATGGTGACAGATTACTGATTCCGGAACGGACTCAGGAAGTGACGGTGCTCGGCGAGGTGCAATATGCCACGTCACACATTTACGAGCCCGGCATGAACCGCGAAGACTACATCAGTCGCAGCGGCGGCTTGACCGCGAGGGCCGATTCGAAGCGGATCTACGTTGTTCATGCCAACGGTTCCGTCGTCGCTGGATCAACGTCACTCTGGTTCCGTCGCGGAGGCGGGCAGGATATCAGTCCGGGCGACACGATTGTCGTGCCGCTCGATGCGGCCCGTATCGCGCCGTTGACCCTGTGGACCAGCGTAACGCAGATCATTTACAACCTGGCGATCGCCGTGGCGGCCGTGAACTCGTTCTGATCGGGCTCATTGCCTCCAGGCCGAAAGATCGACGCCCAGGAGTTCCTCGAGCTCGTCCGTGTGCGGAGCGAAATGTTCGAGCAGTCGGCTGCGCGTTGCCGGCCCGAGAGCGGGCTGCTCTGCAAACGACGAAAGCTTCTGCTTCCCCCAGGATTTCAGTGTTTCGGGGAGGAGATCCCGGAACCGCATGACGCCCGCGGCGCGCAATGCCCGCAACAGCGGACCGGCAGCCGATCCCACGGCCTCGTTCCCGCTTACCGTATCCGGAAGCCGGATCCCGTCGGCGACGCCGAGAAATCGCCAGAGATCGCGAATGACGCCGGCCGGGTGCCGCCGCAGCTCTTCGCTGAAGACCACCTTGATCTGATCACGTGGAAAATACTCGTAATAACGACGCAGATGGCGGGCATAGTGTCCGGAATCGAGGTACGTTCGGATACCGATTGGAGCTCCTGCCCGC
>JACDCP010000046.1 GCA_013817465.1 Gammaproteobacteria bacterium
GTTCTGCCGGAAGCGCCCTTGCTTGCCCTTGATCATATCCGCCAGCGACTTGAGCGGGCGCTTGTTGGTGCCGGTGATCGCGCGGCCGCGACGGCCGTTGTCGAGCAGCGCGTCAACCGACTCCTGCAGCATGCGCTTCTCGTTGCGCACGATAATGTCGGGTGCATTGAGCTCGAGCAGGCGGCGCAGCCGGTTGTTGCGGTTGATCACCCGGCGGTAGAGATCGTTCAGATCCGAAGTCGCGAAACGTCCGCCGTCCAGCGGCACGAGCGGGCGCAAGTCCGGCGGCAGCACCGGCAGCACGGTCATGACCATCCACTCCGGCTTGTTGCCGGACTCGATGAAGGACTCGAGCAGCTTGAGGCGCTTCGACAGGCGCTTGATCTTGGTCTCGGAGTTGGTGCCGTCGATCTCGTCGCGAACCTTGACGACCTCTGTCTTCAGATCCATGGTGCGCAGCAACTCATAGACGGCCTCGGCGCCCATGCGCGCGTCGAACTCGTCGCCGTATTCCTCGATGGCCTCGAGGTAGGCCTCGTCCGACAGCAGATTGCAGCGCTCGAGCGGGGTCATGCCCGGATCGACGACCACGAACGCCTCGAAGTACAGCACGCGTTCGATTTCGCGCAGTGTCATGTCCAGCATGAGGCCGATGCGCGAAGGCAGGGATTTCAGGAACCAGATGTGCGCCACCGGGCTTGCCAGGTCGATGTGCGCCATGCGCTCGCGGCGCACCTTCGACTGGGTGACCTCGACGCCGCATTTCTCGCAGACGACGCCGCGGTGCTTCAGGCGCTTGTACTTACCGCACAGGCATTCGTAGTCCTTCACCGGACCGAAGATCTTCGCGCAGAACAGCCCGTCGCGCTCCGGCTTGAACGTCCGGTAGTTGATCGTCTCCGGCTTCTTGACTTCGCCGAACGACCACGAGCGGATCATGTCTGGAGAGGCGAGCCCGATGCGAATCGCATCGAAGTCCTCGACCGGGCCCTGCTGCTTGAAAAGCTTCAATAGATCTTTCATCGATTCACCGTTTGCGTAAGGCCGAATTTATTCGGCCAATCAATCAACCTCGAGCTCGATATTGATGCCGAGCGAGCGGATTTCCTTGACCAGCACGTTGAACGACTCCGGCATGCCGGCGTCCATCTCGTGCGTGCCGTCGACGATGTTCTTGTACATCTTCGTCCGGCCCGCGACGTCGTCGGACTTGACCGTCAACATTTCCTGCAAGGTGTAAGCGGCGCCATACGCCTCGAGCGCCCAGACCTCCATTTCGCCGAAGCGCTGACCGCCGAACTGCGCCTTGCCGCCCAGCGGCTGCTGGGTAACCAGGCTGTACGGGCCGGTCGAGCGCGCGTGCATCTTGTCGTCCACCAGGTGGTTGAGCTTGAGCATGTACATGTAGCCGACGGTCACGGGCCGGTCGAACTTCTCTCCGGTGCGCCCGTCGATGAGCGTGGCCTGGCCGCTGACCGGAAGATCAGCGAGCTCGAGCATGCGCTTGATTTCGGCTTCGGTGGCGCCGTCAAAGACCGGCGTCGCGACGGGCACGCCGTTGCGCAGATTGCCGGCCAGCTCGACGAGCTCCGCATCGTTCAGCGAAGCGATGTCTGCAGTCTTGCCGCCCGAGCGGTTGTAGATCTCTTCGATGAAGTCGCGCAGCTTTTTGGCCGCAATCTGGCCATCGAGCATCGCGCCAATCTTGCGTCCCAGACCCTTCGCGGCCCATCCCAGATGCGTTTCGAGCACCTGGCCTACGTTCATGCGCGAGGGCACGCCGAGAGGGTTAAGCACGATGTCGACCGGCGTACCGTCTTCCAGATGCGGCATGTCTTCGACCGGCACGATGGTCGAGATGACGCCCTTGTTACCGTGGCGCCCCGCCATTTTGTCGCCGGGCTGAACGCGGCGCTTCACGGCGAGGTAGACCTTCACCATCTTGAGAACGCCAGGCGCCAGGTCGTCGCCCGCGGTCACTTTCTGCTTCTTCTCGTCGAAACGCCGCTCGAATTCCTCGCGCTGCAGCTTCAAGCGTTCGGCCACCTGCTCGAGCTGCTGGTTCGACTCTTCGTTGCGCAGGCGGATCTGGAACCAGTCCTGGCGCGGCACTTCGTCGAGCCAGGCGCGCGTAATCCGGCTGCCGGCCTTGAGCTTCTTCGGCCCGCCGTCGGCGACCTTGCCGAGCAGCATGCGATCGACACGCTGAAAGATGTCCTCCTCCAGAATGCGGAGCTGATCGTTCAGGTCCTTGCGCACGCTCTGCAGCTCGGCCTTCTCCACGGACAGCGCCCGCGAGTCCTTCTCGACGCCGTCACGGGTAAACACGCGCACGTCGATGACCGTGCCGTCCATACCCGGAGGCACACGCAAGGAGGTGTCCTTCACGTCGGAAGCTTTCTCGCCGAAGATGGCGCGCAACAGCTTCTCCTCCGGTGTGAGCTGGGTCTCGCCTTTCGGCGTGACCTTGCCGACCAGGATGTCGCCGGCATTGACTTCGGCACCGATGAACGCGATGCCGGCATCGTCGAGCTTGGCCAGCGCCGAGTCGCCGACATTCGGGATGTCCGCGGTCACCTCTTCCGGCCCGAGCTTGGTGTCGCGCGCTACGCAGGCCAGCTCTTCGATATGAATGGTCGTGAAGCGGTCCTCGTGCACGATTCGCTCGGAGATCAGGATCGAGTCTTCGAAGTTGTAGCCGTGCCAGGGCATGAAGGCGACGAGCAGATTCTGACCCAGCGCGAGCTCGCCGAGATTCGTCGACGGACCGTCGGCCAGCACATCGCCCCGCGCGATCGCATCGCCCGCATGCACCAGCGGGCGCTGGTTGATGCAGGTATTCTGATTCGAGCGCGTGTACTTGGTCAGGTTGTAGATATCGACGCCCGGCTCGTTCGCCGTGGTCTCGTCATCGTTCACGCGCACGACAATTCGCGAGGCGTCCACAGAGTCCACCACTCCGCCCCGCCGCGCAACCACTGTCACACCGGAATCGATCGCCACGGCGCGCTCCATACCCGTTCCGACCAGAGGGGTGTCCGAGCGCAGGGTCGGCACCGCCTGGCGCTGCATGTTCGAGCCCATCAGGGCGCGGTTCGCGTCGTCATGCTCGAGAAACGGGATCAGCGAGGCGGCAACGGACACGATCTGCCGCGGGGAGACGTCCATGTATTCGATCTGATCGGGAGTCGCGAGTGTGAACTCATTGCGATGGCGGCTCGAGATCAGCACGTCGACGAACTCGCCACGCGCACTCAGCTCGGCGTTCGCCTGCGCGATCATGTACTGGCTCTCCTCGATCGCCGACAGATAGACGATGTCCGCTGACACGCGGCCATCGACGACCTTGCGGTATGGCGTCTCCAGGAACCCATACTCGTTGGTGCGCGCATACACGGCCAGCGAGTTGATAAGGCCGATATTCGGTCCTTCCGGCGTTTCGATCGGGCATACCCGGCCGTAGTGCGTGGGGTGCACGTCGCGCACCTCGAAGCCGGCCCGCTCGCGCGTGAGCCCGCCCGGGCCGAGCGCGGAGACCCGCCGCTTGTGCGTGACTTCGGACAATGGATTGTTCTGGTCCATGAACTGCGAAAGCTGGCTCGAGCCAAAAAACTCCTTGACCGCGGCGGCGACCGGCTTGGCGTTGATCATTTCCTGCGGCATGAGGCCTTCGGACTCCGCCAGCGTCAGACGTTCCTTGACCGCGCGCTCGACGCGCACGAGCCCGATGCGGAAAGCGTTCTCGGCCATTTCACCGACACTGCGTACGCGACGGTTGCCCAGGTGATCGATGTCGTCGACCACCCCGTTACCATTGCGGATGTCGATAAGAGTGCGGAGGACGTCGATGATGTCCTGCTGGCTCAGCACGCCCTCGCCGGTCGATTCCTCGCGGCCGACACGGCGATTGAACTTCATGCGCCCGACCGCCGAGAGATCGTAGCGCTCGGCATTGAAGAACAGATTGTGAAACAGGTTCTCGGCGGCGTCCTTGGTCGGCGGCTCACCGGGACGCATCATCCGGTAGATCTCGACGAGCGCCTCGAGCCGCGTCGTGGCGGGATCGATGCGCAGGGTATTGGAAATGTATGGCCCGTTGTCCAGATCGTTGACGAACAGCGTGCGCAGCTCCTTGATGTCGGCTTCGATCGCCTTTTCGACAATCGCCACCGTGAGCTCATCATTAGCCCGTGCGATCACTTCACCCGTGCCGGTGTCGACGATATCGTGAGCCAGAACGCGGCTTTCCAGATAGTCGACGGGCACGTTCAGCGTATCGACGCCCGATTTCTCCAGCTCGGCTACGTGGCGCGCCGTGATGCGGCGGCCCGCCTCGACAATGGTCTTGCGCCCGATCTTGATATCGAAGTTGGCCGTGTCGCCGCGCAGCCGCTGCGGCACGAGCTGCAACTTGATTCCCTTCTTCGAAAGGAAATACACGTTCTTCTCGAAGAAAAGATCGAGCATCTGCTCCTCGTCAAATCCCAGCGCGCGCAGGATAATGGTGACCGGCAGCTTGCGGCGGCGATCGATGCGCGCGAACACGCAATCTTTCGGATCGAACTCGAAATCCAGCCAGGAGCCGCGATACGGGATGATCCGGGCGGAGAACAACAGCTTGCCCGACGAATGCGTCTTGCCCTTGTCGTGGTCGAAGAACACACCCGGCGAGCGATGCAGCTGCGACACGATCACACGCTCGGTGCCATTGATGACGAAGGTGCCGTTTTCGGTCATCAGCGGCATTTCGCCGAGATACACTTCCTGCTCGCGGATGTCCTTGACGGGTTTGTTCTGGCCCGAGGCCTCCTTGTCGTAGATGACCAGCCGGCACTTGACGCGCAGCGGCGCGGCATAGGTAAGACCCCGGAGCTGGCACTCCTTGACGTCGAACACGGGTTCGCCCAGCCGATAGCTCACATATTCCAGAGCCGCGTTACCCGAATAGCTGACGATCGGGAACACGGTCTTGAACGCCGCGTGCAGGCCCATGTCCTCACGCCGATCCTCCGACAGCTCCGTCTGCAGGAACTTGCGATAGGAATCGAGCTGAATCGACAGAAGATACGGCACCTCGAGAATGCTCGGCCGTTTGCCGAAATCCTTGCGGATGCGTTTCTTCTCGGTAAACGAATAGGCCATGTGGCTCACCTTTTCAGAACAAGAACGATTACTCTTCAACCATCGTCACGCAGACAACCGCGCATGCAACCGGTCTTCATCACGACCCTGTCCGGCGCGGTTATTCGAATACATTTCGACCCTGCAAGAATTTCGAGAAGCCAACCCAGCGCAACGAGGCCGGCGACTCACGCCGCCAGCCTTTCGAGTGCCTGTTGCCCGACCGCATTACTTGAGTTCGACGGTCGCTCCGGCTTCTTCGAGCTGCTTCTTGATTCCCTCGGCGTCTCCCTTGGAGACGGCTTCCTTGATCGTCGATGGCGCACCTTCGACCGTGTCCTTGGCCTCCTTGAGGCCGAGGCCGGTAATGGTGCGCACGGCCTTGATCACCGCGACCTTGTTGGCGCCGAAGCTCGTCATGACGACGTCGAACTCCGTCTTCTCCTCGGCCGCCGCCGCCTCGCTGCCCGCGGCACCTGGGGCCGCCATCGCGGCAACGGGCGCCGCGGCAGATACGCCGAACTTCTCTTCCATGTCGGAAATGAGATCGACCACCTCCATGACGCTCATGTTGGAGATCGCTTCGAGAATGTCTTCTTTGGAAACAGCCATTGGGTTCTCCCGAGTCCAGATACGAAATAAGCAATAAGTGTCAGGCGGTGGCTGCCTGTTTCTGATCGCGCACAGCCGCCAGGGTCCGCGCGAGCTTGGCCTGCGGCTCCGCCAGCGCGCGTACGAGCTTCGCAATCGGCGCCTGCAGCACGCCGAGCAGCATGCTGAGGGCCTGCTCCCGGCTCGGCAGGCTGGCCAGTCGCTCGAGCTCGCTCGCCGGCAGCAATTTGCCGCCGATCGCCAGAGCCACGGCCCTCAGGGCCTCGTTGTTCTTGGCAAAAGCCTTGAGCACGCGGGCTCCAGCGCTCGGATCCTGCTCGGAAAACGCCAGCAGCAGCGGGCCCCTGAGGGTCGCCTGCATGCACGCGAAATCCGTGCCCTCGATAGCGAGCCGGGCGAGCGTATTCTTGACCACGCGCAGATAGACGCCGGACTTGCGTGCGTCGGCCCGCAGGGCCGTCATCTGCGCGACCGTCAGGCCGCGATACTCGGCGGCAATGGCCGAGCATGCATGCGAGGCCACTGCGTTGACTTCGGCCACGAGCGCCTGCTTGTCAGCGTATTGAAGCGCCATGTCCACCTCCTGGTAGCCGCCCCGTCACGGGCATCCATCCACGAGCGCGCCCGATATCGAGCAACGCCCGGCTTGTCGACGGTGACCTCCACCAGTTCTCCTGACTCGGGTGACACCATCTGCGCAGGCCCGGAACCCCAGGTTCCACATTAAGCGCGCCGCCGTTTCAGGCCGGCCGCGCCTGCGGTCTTCGATGGCGGGAGCATCCGGGGCCTCCCGCTGTTTCACGAACCTTCCCTGGTCGCATCCTGTCTTGCGATGCGCCGCTTCCCTGCTCAAATAACTTTGAAGAATCGAATCTTGCATCTCCCGGAGCGTCTCCGTCAGCCCAGAGTCGCCGGATCGACGGCTATGCCGGGACCCATCGACGAAGAAAGCGTGACTCTCTTGAGAAAAATGCCTTTCGACGCCGCGGGCTTCGCCTTGCGCAGGTCCTCGAGCAGCGCGAGCAGATTTTCCTTCAGCGCCTGCGGCGCGAAGTCCGCCTTGCCGATCGGTGAGTGAATGATGCCGGCCTTGTCTGTGCGGTAACGCACCTGCCCGGCCTTGGCATTCCTCACGGCGGTCGCGACGTCCGGCGTAACCGTGCCGACCTTGGGGTTCGGCATCAGGCCGCGGGGGCCGAGGATCTGACCGAGCTGGCCGACGATCCGCATGGCATCCGGGGATGCGATGATGACGTCGAAATCGACCTCTCCGCCCTTGATTCGTTCCGCCAGATCCTCGAAGCCGATCACATCGGCCCCGGCGGCCTTCGCTTTATCGGCGTTTGCGCCCTGAGCGAACACCGCCACCCGCACCGATTTGCCCGTGCCGTGGGGCAGGACCGTCGAGCTGCGTACGACCTGGTCGGACTTGCGTGAATCGACGCCCAGATTCACGGCGACGTCGATCGACTCGTTGAACCTGGCCGTAGCCAGCAATTTCACCTTTTCGATGGCCTCATCGATCGCGTAGGCCTGGCCGCGTTCGAGAGTCTCGGCGACCGCTTTGCCGCGCTTCGTTACCTTTGACACTCAGATACCCTCCACGTCGATGCCCATGCTGCGCGCGCTGCCGGCGATCGTACGCACGGCCGCGTCGAGCCCGGCCGCAGTCAGATCCGGTTCCTTGGCCCGCGCGATATCCTCGAGCTGCGCACGCGTCACCTTCCCGACGCGCTCCGTATTCGGCGTGCCGCTGCCTTTTTTAACGTTCGCCGCCTTCTTCAGCAGCACCGCAGCGGGCGGCGTCTTGGTAATGAAGGTGAAGCTGCGGTCGCTGTAGACAGTTATGACGACAGGAATCGGGAGCCCCTGCTCGGTGCCCTGCGTGTGAGCATTGAATGCCTTGCAGAACTCCATGATGTTCACGCCGTGCTGCCCCAGCGCCGGACCCACCGGGGGACTCGGATTGGCCTGCCCCGCCGGGATCTGCAGCTTGATGTAGCTTTGTACCTTCTTCGCCATTTTCGGCTTCCTGTGCCTATGCCTTCTCGACCTGGCCGAAATCCAGCTCCACGGGCGTCGAGCGACCCAGGATCTGGACGGCCACGCGCAAGCGGCTTTTCTCGTAGTTGACCTTCTCGACGACGCCGCTGAAATCGTTGAACGGGCCGTCCGTGACGCGCACGACCTCGCCGGGCTCGAAGAGCACCTTCGGTCGCGGTTTGTCCACGCCTTCCTGCACACGCTGCAGGATGGTATCGGCCTCGGCATCACTGATCGGCGCGGGCTTGTCGCTCGAGCCGCCGATGAAACCGAGCACCTTCGGCACGCTCTTGACCAGGTGCCAGGTATCCTCGTTCATTTCCATTTTGACGAGCACATAACCGGGGAAGAACTTGCGGTCACTGCGCCGCTTCTGCCCTTCGCGCATCTCGACGACCTCTTCGGTCGGTACCATGATTTCGCCGAATTTCTCCTCGAGGCCCTGCAGTTTGATACGTTCCTCGAGCGAGGCCTTCACCTTGTGCTCGAAATTGGAGTACGCGTGCACGACATACCAGCGCAACGGCATGCTCATGCCCCCTGGCCCGTCAGCATGCGAGTAATCTTGAGCAGGAAAAAGTCCAGTATCCAGAAAAACACCCCCAGGATGACCACGAACACGATGACGGCAAAGGTCGTGTTGCGAACTTCATTGCGCGTCGGCCACACGACCTTGCGCAGCTCGACGCGCGAGTTCTGAATGAAGCGCCAGAGCTCCCGGCCTTGCGCAGACTGCATCGCCACAAGAATGGCAAGCACCGTGGCGACAATGACGGCGGCTGCCCGCAGCAGCGCCGACTGGTCGCTGAAATAGTAATAGGCCACGATGCCGCCCAGCAGAACTGCACCCGCGAGGACAAGCTTCGCCGTGTCGAGTGCGCCGGCGACTGTTTCCGATTTTGCATTCATGAAGTCGTTTGCAATCGCCCGGCGAGCCGCCGAGCCGGGCCTGTCATGGCAGGCCAGGAGGGAATCGAACCCCCAACCTGCGGTTTTGGAGACCGCCGCTCTGCCGATTGAGCTACTGGCCTTTTGCGCCTAAAAACATCTATCTGTGCCGCGCCGCTCGTCGCGCAAAACGCTGCACGCCGTTTGTCCTGCTGCACCGTTCTTCAGAACTCCAGGTACTTTCACCGGGCGCTTTGCGTCACGCGATAATCTTGCTGACCACGCCGGCGCCGACGGTGCGGCCGCCCTCGCGGATGGCGAACCTGAGCCCGTCTTCCATCGCGATCGGCGCGATCAGCTCCACCGTCATCTGCACGTTGTCCCCGGGCATCACCATCTCGGTGCCCTCCGGCAGCTCCACCGCCCCCGTCACATCCGTCGTGCGAAAGTAAAACTGCGGCCGGTAGCCCTTGAAAAACGGCGTGTGCCGCCCGCCCTCTTCCTTGGTCAGAATGTACACTTCCGCCTCAAAACGCGTGTGCGGCGTGATCGAGCCCGGCTTCGCCAGCACCTGTCCACGCTCCACTTCCTCCCGCTTGGTGCCGCGCAACAGCACCCCCACATTGTCCCCCGCCTGGCCCTGGTCCAGCAGCTTGCGGAACATCTCCACCCCCGTGCAGGTGGTCTTCGACGTGTCCCGGATGCCCACAATCTCGATCTCCTCGCCCACCTTGATAACCCCACGCTCAATGCGCCCCGTCACCACCGTGCCGCGTCCCGAGATCGAAAACACATCCTCAACAGGCATCAGAAAATCACCGTCAATCGCCCGCTCCGGCTCCGGTATGTACGAGTCCATCGCCTCCACCAGCTTCTCCACGCTGCCCACACCCATGTCACCCGCCTCGCCCTCGAACGCCTTCAAGGCCGAACCAATCACAATCGGCGTGTCATCCCCCGGAAACTCGTAAGTCGACAATAAATCCCGCACCTCCAGCTCCACCAACTCCAAAAGCTCCGCATCGTCCACCATGTCCGCCTTGTTCAGGTACACCACGATGTACGGCACACCCACCTGCCGCGCCAGCAAAATGTGCTCCCGCGTCTGCGGCATCGGCCCGTCCGCCGCACTCACCACCAGTATCGCTCCATCCATCTGCGCCGCACCCGTGATCATGTTCTTCACATAGTCCGCGTGCCCCGGACAGTCCACGTGCGCGTAATGCCGCTTGCCGCTCTCGTACTCCACGTGCGCCGTCGCAATCGTGATCCCTCGCGCCCGTTCCTCCGGCGCATTGTCAATCTGATCGTACCCCTTCACCTCGCCACCGTGCTTCTCCGCCATCACCTTCGTCAACGCCGCCGTCAGCGTCGTCTTGCCATGATCCACGTGACCTATCGTCCCCACATTCACATGCGGCTTGGTACGCTCAAACTTTGCCTTCGACATTCGTCGCTCTCCCGATCACGATGTTCTCGCCAGGCAGTGGCCGGCGCTGGAGCCCACAACCGGATTTGAACCGGTGACCTCTTCCTTACCAAGGAAGTGCTCTACCGACTGAGCTATGTGGGCCATCCGATGACAGTCGGAGACTTCAGACAACGACAGTGAAGGGATTGTCCGGCTCGCGTCTGCCCTGTCACCCACTCGGTGTTGCCTTCTGTAATCTGCTTTCGGAACTCTGCAGGCTGATGGAGCGGGTGATGGGGATCGAACCCACATCATCAGCTTGGAAGGCTGAGGTTCTACCATTGAACTACACCCGCAATCAGGGCACTGCGACGGGCAACGGCAAATCTTCACACTTCCGGCTGTCGCCCGTTCTGTTTCCTGCCCCTGGTCTGGAGGGGGTAGGATTCGAACCTACGAAGGCTAAGCCAGCAGATTTACAGTCTGCCCCCGTTGACCGCTTGGGTACCCCTCCGCGGACATAAGCCGACAATTGTGCGTCCGTGGTCCCTGACTGTCAACCACGTCGGCGGAAACCCGTGAGCCATCGAGTCGGCCAAGTGAAGAAGAAATGCAGGCCTATGGGGAGTGTTCTGCACAAAGGCCGGGCATGTTGGCTGGAGCCTCGTATTTTTGCAACCGAGGCATGACCGGATCCAAAGTTTTGGCCCCTATGTGCGGCTAAACACCCAAATGGGGTGGATTGGCATCCCCGGGTGCCCGGATTGGCTGGTACCGAACTTGCATAATTCCGCTATGCGTCCACCTACTGACTTCACGACTGCCGAAGGCGGGCGGAAAGAAAGTGTGATCTCCATCACAGTTTTGCAAAGTTGGCCTTCCTATAATCGGCGATCCGCACGGTGGATCAACAAAAAAAACAAGGATGGAACTGCGATGAGAATCGGACCGGCAGGTATATTCCGTCGAATGTCAGAACGAATAAGCGCTTCCATGGAAGCTGCGCGGAATCGCAGGCGCCGGCAGAAGGCCGCTGCCGAGAAGCTCAAGGCATACAGCGTTCTGCGTACCCGCCCCGGAAGCATGCTGCACCGCTGAGGGCCGGCCTTCGGCGCGGCTCCACCTGCTGAGGCGGGAACTTCGATCGAGCGCCGGGGAAGGGCAAACCTTCACGAGTATCGGCGAGGCGCTGCCTAGTCATTCGCGCAGCGCCCCGCCTTCCGATTAAACCAACTGTCGGCTCGCTAGAGGGGTGGTCTGCGGCCCATCACGAAGAACACGACCGCCAGGATCAGACCGACGATAAAAAGGATCCAGGCAATCTGCGCCGACATGCCGGCGATACCGGTGAACCCGAGCAGCGCAGCCACCAGGGCGATGATGAGAAAGAGTGCAGCAAGTCCTAACATTGTTGTTGTCTCCCTTTGCAGGTTGCCGATCCATGGTACCTGAGCCCCGCGTATCTCGCTAAGAAAACTCTCGCCTGGCTGGAATCCCGACGCTGCGCGACATGATCAACTGGTTCATCGAGCATCCGGTACGCGGCATGCCGCTCGCCCCCGACGACCCGAAGATGCGCGCCCTCGAGGCCTGTATCCAGGCGCAGCGCGCGAACCCCCGCTCGACTACAAAAAGCGCTGATGGCCGGCGCCGACGAACATCGGCTGCTGGGCTATACTGCCCGGACAGCCGCTCGGCGCGGCGTCCCTCGCCCCGGATCATTGCATGCACACCGGCCAGATTCTGCTCGTCGCGCTGGCGCTCGGCGCGGCCGGGTGCGCGGATTTCGGCGGGCCTATCGTGCATGGCACGTTCGGCAAGCTGTTCGGCGGGGGGGATAACGCGGAGCAGGCCGCAGCCCCGGATACAGTCCCGTCCGATGTGCGGCAACGTATCGTTGCCGACCTGGCGGGACGCCTCGATGTCTCGCCGAAAAAGATTCTCACGCTGAGCGCCGACCCGGCCGTCTGGGAGAATGCCTCGCTCGGCTGCGACCGGCTTTCCGAGCTGAAGGAACAGGAGGAGCGGGTCGAAGGCTATCGGATAGTGTTGTCTTACGCCGAACAGCGCTATGACTACCGCGTACGCGAATCCGGGTCTTTCGTCCTCTGCGAGCAAATTGCGGTGCGATGAGCACTTCGCGGCGGCGCTCCGGCGGTCGCTTCCCGTCAGCCGCTTTCAGGTGTAATGTAGTCTCTCTGCCCCAGAAACGGCTAGGAAGACGGATCGAAAAGTATAGCCGGTCGCCCCCATGCGCACGACACGCGTTCTCTTGCTCGGTGTTTCTGTCGCGGCGGCGTTCGCGGCCGGATATGCTTTCCACGCTTGGTCTCTTGCCCGCGAATTGCCGCCGGCCGCGGATCGGGACGCCGCGCTGATCGAGTCGGCCGAACCACAGCTCAGCCAGGCCGATGTGGAACGCCATCGACGCGATCATTATGCAGGCATCGACGGCATGGCCGCGATCATCGCGCTGCCGACAGGCTTCTCGCGCAACGAAGCCCTGCACGCGTCGGCCGCCCGCGCGGACATCGAAACCCTCGATCGCTATCTTGCCGAGACGGCGGCCGTGAACGATGCCGGCCTTCAGGGCGCGGCGCTGGTCGTTTTCTTCGCCCGCTATGCGGAGCTCGACCCGAAGCGCGCGCTGAAGGCCATGGACGTGTTTGCGCCAAACCATGAGCACGAAATCCTGGAGGCTGTTTTCTCGACCTGGTCGAAGCTCGATCTGCAGGGCGCGATCGATGGCGTGAACCGGCAGCAGGACATCCAGCGGCGCGAGATCGCCGGTGAGGCCGTGCTGCAGGCCCATAGCAGATCACCGGAGACGCTGCGAAGGATTGCCTCGCAACTCGAGGACCCGCTGGATATCGATAGATATGCGGCACAGGTGCTCGCGAGCCAGGCACGCGACGCGCCGCGCGAAGCCATGGCCGCAGCCCTGCGGCTGGACAAGCCGGAGGTCCGCAATCAGAGCACGCTCCAGATCGGCCTGGCGTGGGCTTCCGAGAGCCCCCTGGAAGCGTACACCTACGGTGCCGAAATTGAGGACCTCCAGGCGCGCCAGTCCTTCATCAGCGGCGTCATGAATCGCTGGTCGAGCGACGATCCGGAGGCGGCCCTGCAGGTCCTCAGGTCCGCCCCGCAGGGACCCGAGGCCGCTGAACATCTGTATCTGATCATGCACGAGCTCGCCAGGCGGGATCCCGAAAACGCACTGCGTCTGGCCGGTGAGCTGCAGGCTCACGGGCTGCGGCAAGCGGCGGAACAGGCGGCTATTCAGGCATGGGCGGAGCGCGACGCGGCTGCAGCGATTCAGTATGTCGATTCGATGCCCCAATCCTTCCAGAAGCGCCAGCTCGAGCAAACACTCGCGTACCAATATGCGAGACGGCATCCGGACGAAGCGATTGCCTGGGCCGAGCGCATGCCGGGACGCAGCGGTGTGCAGTTGCTCGCCTCGGTGCTGATGAGCATCGCCGAAGTCGATCCCGAGCGGGCACTGCAGGCCGCGGTCGCACTCGACGCCGGAGCGGCGCGCAAACAGGCGTTGTCATCGGTCATTTCGAATATGACCTGGTCACGACCGGATATGGCCGCCCGCTACGTGAGCAGGCTGGATTCCAGCACTGAACGCAGCGACGCCATCGGACAGATCGCTGGCGCCTGGGCGGAGCGTGATCCGTCGGCTGCCGCTGCCTGGGCGGCGGGACTGGAAGAGACCCTGCGTGAGCGCGCTTATTCAGCCATCGGCAGCCAGCTCGCCTACCAGAATCCGGACCTCGCCATTGAATACATCGATCAGCTCGCCGGCCAGCCGCGCCACGATCTCATAAACACGATCGCCAGCAGCTACGCACAGAAAGATGT
>JACDCP010000047.1 GCA_013817465.1 Gammaproteobacteria bacterium
CTGGGGCTGAAATGCCCCGGCCTACTCACCCGTTTCGATCCACGAAGATCAGATCATGAGCGTCGAGCGGCACGTCGTCGCTGTCCAGGGAGCGCAATTGGCTGGATTCGCCGTCGCTGTAGCGCGTGGCGAAAACACTGACCCGCGCCGTGCCCCCGTCCTGCCATGGCTTTCCGCAAAAAAATCCCAGCTCCTCTCCGACTTTGATGGCCTCACGGAAGGGCGCGAACGGTCCGATCGAAAATTTCCACACCTTCCGGCCATCGACCATCTTCGTGCCTCTCAATGGCTGGGCGACCTTCACCTGTAGCGTGCCGTTGCCCGGATAGCTGTCGCCGTCACAGCCGACGACAATTGCCAACTCTCCTTTTCCCGGTGGAAAATCCACCCACCCTGGAAGGTGAACTGCCTGTCGAGATTAGAAGCCGTTAGCGTTTCCCTGTCTTTCGGGCCTTTCGTGGGTTGACAGGAGCAATGTTGAAACCCCTCAAGCGCGGATGCTCCAGCAAGCCCTGGGGTGGCGTGACATCCTCCGGCGAAAGATCAGGCGAGCTGAGAACGGCAAGCAAGCCCAGGGTCAGCATAGCCATCGGGCGGCTGAGCCGCGGCTCGGCGACCTTACCTGTCCGATCTGCAGACGAAGTAGCTCTCATTGACCACCTCCTGTTCTGATGCGGCAAAATCGTAATTTCCTTTTCACCGGCTCCTGAGGCCCGGTCATCACTTCCCGAATCACGGAATCCTCCTGCGGAGCTCGAGTAAGCGTGTCGCGCGGCTGCGCGGAAGGAGCGGCCCCGAGGGCTGCTGCTTTGCTCGCAGGCGTTGCGAGGCCTGTTGGAAAAGAGGCGCCCTGAGCAGGGGTTCGAATGGGTCGAGCGGAAGATAAGGCGCGCTTGCGCCACAGCCGGTCAGCGCGCTTGCGCTGCCAACCCGAAAAAGGGCGGTTATCGCCGCTTCAACAGTCGAAGCAAAGATGACGCACATACACCGTCCTGCCGACAGGCAGACAGGCTTACGCCTTCTTCACCAGATATATCCTTAGGTAGGCTGTGAGGATTCCCTGTCTTGCGACGGGCTTGCTTATCTCACTCTTACAAGTTGTTGCCTGAAGGGTCGTCGACCGAATAGCAGACAGCGGCGGCTCTTTGTGCTTTCGCTCGTGGGGTGATTTAAGGTTCTCAGTCTACTGGTGAATGAGCCCCGAGACCGTAATCGTAGAATCCTTGCGGAGTTTACATAACACCAGGGGATAGTCCAGACATCGATCGCCAAGTGCCTGAAAACATAACGTTTATGATATCAGGTTCTCGCTGTCGGTCTCACGCGCGCCAGTCAGATCCTCCGGTGCCTCATCGACGGGCCGCGTCGGTTGATATCCGCGGAATTCTCCGTGATCGATCTCCCGGTTACGATCTGCGTCCATTTCCTCGAACCGGTCTTCGAGCGTGGCGTCTTCGGCCAGCTCCGCTTCGCTGAGGGCGCCATCCTGATCCTCATCGAGGTAATTGAAGTGATCGACCGTCAGCGGCAGGTACGGTTCCGAGACAGGCACGCGGCTCCGAGTGGCTCCCGTGTCACCGGTGTCGGCAGGGTTCGCGGCCTGATTGCTGGCCGGGTCGTTCGCTGTTGAGCCCGGGTCGCCGGCCGGCTGCTGCGCAGTGGCCGCTGCTGCAAAACCGATGGCCGCCGCAAGCGCCAGCCCGCGTTCGGATATGTGAATTTTCATGGACGGTAATCCTCCTGCACTGCAATTATGCGCCTGGCGCATGGCTTCCCCTTTATAACAAGGTAAAGCAAGGAGCATGCCAGCCGGATGGCCGGCGACCTGTGTAAACTGTGCGGCGATTGCCCGCGACCTGGAAAGGGGATCCGAATGCTGCAGCCTCGTGAGATGTCCAGAACAGTGATCAGCCTGCTCGCGCCCGTCGCGCTGCTGATGGCCGGTTGCGGCCAGGAAGCGGCGGAGCCTGCATCCGAGCCGACAGCGCAGGCCGTGCAAACCGATGAGGGTCCGGCTTGGGACGATTTCGTTTCCGGCTATATAGAGCGCTATTTCGAGCTCAATCCGCCTGCCGGCGTTACCGCGGGGCGCCATGAGTTCGACGGCCGCCTGCCCGATCTCAGCGAGGCGGGGATCGCGCGTGCCGTGCAATGGCTGCGCGATGCGCAGCAGCGGGCGCGCGGATTCGGCGACGATGCGCTTGGCGAACGCGAGCGATTCGAGCGCGATCACCTGATCGCTGCCAGCGAGGCTCTGCTGTTCAACCTCGTGACGTCGGATTTCGTGCATACGAACCCGGTTTTCTATTCCAACTTCACGAGCCCGAGCACTTATATCACCGTCGAGTACGCGCCGCTGCATGAGCGAATGCAGGCGTATACAGCGTACGCGACTGCGCTGCCGGCTTATCTGAATACCATGCGCGCAAACTTGCAGACGCCTCTCGCACTGCCGTACATCGAAACGGCGCTCGGTATTTTCAGCGGCCTGTCGAGCTATCTGCAGGAGGATGTGCCGGCCATCTTCGCCGATGTTGCCGATGAAAACACGGTCTCATCCTTCGAGAGGGCAAACCGTGCCGCCGTACAGGCTCTCGATGGCACGGCAGAGTGGCTGGAGGCGCAACGGGAAACGGCCACCGACAACTACGCACTGGGGACGGAACGTTTCCTGCAGATGCTGCGCCAGACGGAAGGCGTGGAAATCAGCCTGGCTGAGCTGAAGGCGGCAGGCGAAGCGGATCTGGAGCGCAATCTCGCGGCGCTCGAGGCTGCGTGCGAAGACTTCGCGCCGGGCGTTGCGCCCGCCGAGTGCATCGCGAAGGCCGAGTCCGACAAGCCGGAAGGCGGGCCCGTCGCAGGCGCGCGGAGGCAGCTCGACGACCTTCGCGCATTCGTCGAGGAAGAGCAGCTCGTGAGCATTCCGGGCCCGGAACGCGCAGAGGTCGAGGAAGCGCCGCCGTATGCCCGCTTCAATCTCGCGTATATTGAGATTCCCGGACCGTACGAGAAGAAGCTGCCCTCCGTGTATTACATCGCCCCGCCCGACGAATCCTGGCCGGAGGCACAACAGAATGCTTACATTCCTGGAGAGGCAGAGCTTCTGTTCATTTCCGTGCACGAAGTCTGGCCGGGGCACTTCCTGCATTATCTGCACGCGAACCGGGCGGCTTCGGAGTTTGCCCGTCTCTTCCAGACTTACACCTTCACGGAAGGCTGGGCGCATTACACCGAGGAAATGATGTGGGACGCCGGACTGCGCGGCGGCGATCCGCAGGCGCATATCGGCCAGCTCACCAACGCGCTGTTGCGCAACGTGCGGTATCTGTCAGCGATCGGCCTGCACACCGGCGGCATGAGCGTCGAAGAGTCGAAACGCATGTTCGAGGAGTCCGCGTTTCAGGACGCGGGCAATGCGATCCAGCAGGCACGGCGCGGCACCTACGATCCAGGCTATCTGAATTACACCCTCGGCAAGCTCATCATCAAGAAACTGCGCGAAGACTGGACAGCGGAGCGCGGCGGCCGAGAGGCCTGGCAGGAGTTCCACGACGCGTTCCTCTCCTTCGGCGGCCCTCCGATCCCGCTCGTGCGTCGGGTCATGCTCGGCGATGATTATGCGGGGGATGACGACCTGCTGCGGACGAACAGTCAGTCTCGCGGGCCGGAGTGAGCATGACCCAGACCCTGCCTGCGGGATCGCATTCATGTAATAAAGCATGCTGACCGCCGGTCGTCTGCATACATGAAGCAACGAAACTGCGTTCCGAAGCTTGCGGCACTGATCGTTGCGGCGACCTTCTCCGTGGCCTGCGCGCCATCGACAGCAGAAGAGGAGACGGAAACTGCTGCGCCTGACAAGGATGTAATTGCCACGGCAATTTTTGCCGGCGGCTGTTTCTGGTGCATGGAGCCGCCGTACGACAAGCTCGACGGCGTCGTGTCTACGACCTCAGGTTATACGGGTGGCAACAAGCCTGATCCGACTTACGAGGAAGTCTCCGCTGACGAGACGGGTCATTTCGAATCCGTTCAGGTCGAATTCGAACCGGACAACGTGAGCTACGAGGAGCTGCTGGAAGTGTTCTGGCACAACATCGATCCGCTGGACGACGGAGGCCAGTTCTGCGACCGCGGCTCGAGCTACCGCAGCGCGATCTTCTACGCGACTGACGAGCAGCAGCGCCTGGCGGAACAATCGAAGACGGCGATCGAAGCTTCGGGGCGATTCGAGCAACCGATAGTGACGCAGATCCTGCCGGCCGCGGAATTCTACCCGGCTGAGGATTACCATCAGAATTACTACGAAGTGAACCCCCTCAAATACAAGTTCTACAGGTTCCGGTGCGGCCGCGACGACCGGCTCGAGGAGCTCTGGGGCGACGAAGCAGAGTAGGGGGTTTCAACCCGCCTCGACATCAGGCAAAGATCGGCCGAGGGAACTTGGCCCTGCAGGCTCTCAGGCCTCGACGACCTGCTGATCGATGGCGCCGAAGATGCTATGCCCTTCGGCATCGAGCATCTCGATGCGCACGCGATCGCCAAACTTCATAAAAGGCGTGCGGGGGCTGCCGTGCTCCAGCGTCTCCAGCATGCGCAGCTCGGCGAGGCAACTCGAGCCGCGCGAGCGGTCGAGGTTCGAGACGGTCCCCGAGCCGACGATCGTGCCGGCGCCGAGTTTGCGCGTGCGTGCGGCGTGGGCGATGAGATCGGCAAAGCTGAAAGTCATGTCCTCGCCGGCATCCGGTTCGCCGAACAGCCGGCCATTCAGATGCGTGACGAGCGGCAGATGGAGCTTCGCATTCCGCCAGGCGCCGCCGAGCTCGTCCGGCGTCACTGCGACCGGCGAGAAAGCCGTCGAAGGCTTCGACTGATAGAAGCCGAAACCTTTCGCGAGCTCGGCCGGCACGAGGTTGCGCAACGAGACGTCGTTGACGAGCATGAGGAGCTTGATGTGCGCTTCGGCGTCCCGCGCGTCCGTGCTCATGGGCACGTCGTCGGTGACGACGGCGACCTCTGCTTCCATGTCGATGCCGAATTCCTCGCTCGGCACAGGAATATCGTCGCGCGGCCCCAGAAAATCGTCCGAGCCGCCCTGGTAAATCAGCGGGTCGGTCCAGAAGCTCGGCGGCATGTCGGCGCCGCGCGCCTTGCGCACGAGCTCGACGTGATTGACGTAAGCGCTGCCGTCCACCCACTGAAAAGCGCGCGGAAACGGGGCAGCAAGCGCTGCGTCATCGAGCTCGAGCCCGGTCGCCAACGCCTTTTCATTCAGCCGTTCCGAGATCTCGTTCAGCCTTGGCGCGATTACGGACCAGCCGTCGATGGCCGCCTGCAGCGTCGACGCAATGCCGGTGGCGCGCAGCGCGCGCTTCAGGTCGCGGCTGACGACGACGAGCGTGCCGTCGCGACCGCCTTCTTTCAGGGTTGCGAGCTTGATGATCTATCCTCCTGGAACGGCATCCGATGGCATTGTAATCGCTGGCGCCTCGGGTCCCCACACCCGCGCGTTGCAGGGCCGAATGCATTCGGCCGAGGCCGGCTGCAGCGCAAAATGGGGACATTCCTGATTTCCGCAGATGGCGATAGGTACTTTGGTTGCACGTCAATTCGGAAATCAGGAATGTCCCCATTTTGCTCGGAAGTGCGCTACAACCCCAGCTCCATCTGAGGTTTCTTCTCTGCCGGGATGCAAAAACGGCTGGTGTCCAGTGTCAGCGCGCCGCGATCGCAGAGCCCGTTGCGCTTTGCGGCTGCCCGGAAGCGCTGCTCGATGAGATCGGCATATACGCCCGTGCCGCGCATACGCGTGCCATACCGCGAATCGTAATCCTTCCCGCCGCGCGACTGGCGTATCAAACTCATGACGTGCGCCGCGCGATCGGGCAGATGCGCGGCGAGCCACTCGCGGAACAAATCCTTCACCTCGTGCGGCAATCGGATCAGCACGTAGCTGGCCGAGCGCGCGCCGGCAGCAGCGACTTCTTCGAGTATCGATTCGATCTCGTCGTCGTTGACGCAGGGAATCACCGGCGCGACGAGCACGCCGACCGGTACGCCTGCGGCGCTCAGGGTCTGGATTACCCGCAGGCGAGCCCGTGGCGCAGCGGCGCGCGGCTCCAGGGTGCGCTTGAGCTCGTCGCGCAGGCTGGTGACGCTGACCATTACCACGACGAGCCGGCGTTGCGCCATATCGGCGAGCAGCTCGATATCCCGCGCGATCAGCGATCCTTTGGTAATGATGTGCACCGGATGATTGAATCGGTCGAGCACTTCCAGCACGCTGCGCGTGACTCGAAGCTTGCGTTCGATGGGCTGGTAAGGATCCGTGTTCGCTCCGAGCGCAATCGGCCGGCAGCGATAAGCCGGCCGGCTGAGCTCCGCGGCCAGCAACTCTGCAGCATTGGGCTTGAAGAACAGGCGTGTCTCGAAATCGAGTCCCGGCGACAGGTTCAGAAAGGCGTGCGTCGGCCGTGCAAAACAGTAGATGCAGCCGTGCTCGCAGCCGCGATACGGATTGATGGATTGGTCGAATCCGACGTCCGGCGAATCATTGTGCGCAATGATGCTTCGCGCGAACTGCGTCGTTACGAGTGTATCCAGCGGCGGCGAATCGCCCGGGTCCGACCACCAGCCATCGTCCGAGGCGTCGACGGCAGTGGCCTCGAATCGACCGGCCGGATTGGACAGGGAGCCCCGCGCTTTGAGCGGCATCGCCGTTTCCCGTCGGTTGTGTATGTACGTACAGGCAGTATATACAAACTGCCCAGGCAGCCGTCAAGCTGGCTCGAAGCTCGACACAGCCGCCGCTTGACCGTTACGAACCGATTCGTATAATTTATTGACAGGTAAACATAACAATGTCTCACCTTGGGAGGGGGCCCTCATGAAGACAGCGATCGTGACGGTTTTCGTGCTGGCGGCAGCCGGCCTGATCGGCTGCGCTACAGAGACCACGCAAGATCGCAGGCTTGGGCCCACGTTCAGCGACGAAGAGAAAGAGTTGATGACCGATGAAGAGAAGCTTTCCATCTACAACGCGTAGGTCCGCAACGAGGACAAGCTGGAATGCGAACTGGTCGTGGTTGCCGGTTCGCACAGACCGCAGCAGGTTTGCCAGACGAAGAAGGAGCGCGAATGGAATCAGGCGAGTGCCAAGGAAGCCCTGCGTGATTCGCGCCACTTCCAGAATTGCCAGGCGTTGGCGAAAGGGTGTTCGGGGGCCGTGAGTGCCGGCCCGCCTTGACCGTTTCAGCGCCCCGGGGGGCGCTGCCGGGTTGGGCGCTGTCTCTGCTGTTCTTGCCGGGCTTGCTCGCCGGATGCATGTTTTTCACCAAACTGCACGAGGTTGCGGGCTACGGGGATGTTGAGCTGGCGAGTCAGATGATCGAGCGCGGCGCCGACGTCAGGCGGCGTGACATGAAGGGTGACACGCCCCTGCACTACGCGGCGCTGCCGGGATTCATCGACGTGTCCAGATTGTTGATAGACAGCGGAGCGGACGTCAGGGCAGCGAACCGCAAAGGATTGACGCCGCTGCACGTCGCCGCCCTGCATCGGCATACCGCGCTCGTGGAGCTTTTGCTCGACAACGGGGCCGACATCGATGCGCAAGACGATTCGGGCGCGACGCCGCTTTATCTGGCCGCGGGCCAGAGCGACACCGCCTTCGTCGAGCGGCTTCTCCGCCTCGGCGCCGATCCCAACCTGGCGTCGAAGGAGGGAGCCACGCCCTTGCACCTGGCGGTCTTCTGGCACGATGCAGAAACTGCCGCGACCCTGCTCGATAGCGGCGCAGTCGTCGACCCGCGGGATGACGGCGGTAACACACCTCTGAGCTGGGCGGCGAACCAGCAGATACTGCCGCTCGCCAGCTTGCTGCTCCGGCACGGCGCCGACCCGGATATCAGCAGCGCGGACGGCGCTACGCCAATGTTCTGGGCCGTGCGCAATCGCAATCGCGAGCTTGCCCACCTGCTGTTGTCGCATGGCGCCCTCGCGAGCCCGGAACAGCTCGGCGGCTCGACGGGCATGGGCGTCGAAGAGGTCCGTGCGTTTCTCGCCGCCCCGGAAGCTGATGCGTCGCAGCGCACTGCGGAAGGATCCGCAGGGGCGTAAAAAAAGGGG
Organism: Gammaproteobacteria bacterium; assembly: GCA_013817465.1. Taxonomy (GTDB): domain Bacteria; phylum Pseudomonadota; class Gammaproteobacteria; order Steroidobacterales; family JACDCP01; genus JACDCP01. Next base: position 8,128 of record JACDCP010000047.1, read on the forward strand.
ACATTCCTGATTTATTTCGAGGCCGGAACAATCGGGACGGAATCGGGCAATAAATCAGGAATGTCCCCTTTTTCCTCGCAGGAATGTCCCCTGGCGGTGCTAGGCTCGTTTGCGATCCGGCCGCCACTTCGCGAGCAGGCTTTTCAGCACGTCGGCGGCGACGGGCTTGGTCAAGTGCACGTCGAAGCCGGCCTCGTCGGCGCGCCGTTTGTCTTCGTCCTGTCCCCAGCCTGTCACGGCAACCAGCACTATGTTTTTGCCTCCGGGCTGTTCGCGGATGCGGCGCGCCGCCTCGTAGCCGTTGAGCTTCGGCAGGCCGATGTCGAGCAGCACGACATCCGGCCGGAATGAGCCCGCGGCTTCGACCGCTTCGAGCCCGTCATGCGCCGTGCGGGTGTCGTGGCCCATGAGCTCGAGCATCGTCGCGAGCGTGTCAGCCGAATCGCGATAATCGTCGACGACGAGAATGCGCCGCCCGGCGGGACCGGAAACCTCCACCGCCTCGGCGGCCGGCTGTTCGACGCGCGGTTGTCCCTCCAGCAGCGGCAGTCGGACGATGAACTCACTGCCCTGGCCTGGGCCTGGGCTGCGAGCCTCGATAGTGCCGCCGTGCATCTCGATGAGCCCGCGGGCCAGCGACAGCCCGATGCCGAGCCCACCCTGTGAGCGCTCCAGCGCCGAATCGACCTGGGAAAACATTTCGAAGATCCGCGGCAGATGTTCGGGCTGAATGCCTATTCCGGTGTCGCTTACCGACACGACGGCCTGGTTGCCCTGCCGTTCGGCGCGAAGCCGGACGCAGCCACCCTGGTTCATGTATTTGGCGGCATTGCTGAGCAGATTGAAAATGACCTGGGCGAGACGCATCGGATCGGCGTGCAGGTAGACCGGCTCGGCCGGCAGCGTAACTGCCAGCTCGTGGCCGCAGGATTCGATGAAAGGCCGGCAGCCTTCTACGGCGCTCTGCACCGCTGCGGCCAATTCCATCTGTTCCCTGCGCAACTCGAGCCGGTCGCGGGTAATGCGGCTCACGTCGAGCAGATCGTCGATCAGCCTCACCATCTGCTCGAGTTGCCGCTCCATCATGCCGCGGGTCTGCTCGAATGCCTCCGCATCCTCTCCGGCGAGCCTTAGGAGCTGCAGGCCATTCCGGAGCGGAGCTAGAGGGTTGCGCAGCTCATGGGCGAGGATGGCGAGAAAATCGTTTTTTCTGCGATCGGCCTCCCGCAGCGCCTGCTCGACCTTCTGGCGCTTGAGCTCCGCGTGTTTGCGCTCCGTGATGTCGGTGACATGGGCCACGAATCCCCTGACCCGGCCATCGGGCCCGATATCGGGGGAATTGGAAACGTGTACCCAGCGCGTTCCAGCGTCGCGGTATGGAAGCTCCGTCTCGTACTCGACGAATTTCCCCGACAGCGCAATCTCTGCGTAAGGGCGGATTTTTTGCCAGGCAGACTCGCCCACGGCCTCGCGGACGTGTACGCCCTCGAGCTCGCCCGGCGAGCGCCCGAACCAGGCATCGTAAGCCGCATTGTTGAGCCGGTAGCGGAAGTCGGCATCTACGTAGGAAATTAGAGCCGGGACTGAATCGGCCACCAGCTTCAGCCTGGCTCGCGCGCTTGCCGCGTGCTCCTCCGCCTGCTCGTGCTGGCGGCGGGCCTTGCGCCTCGCCTCGGTGACAGCACTCGTTGCCATGCCGATGACGATGAAAAGCCCCGCCCGGATTCGATCGCTGGTGTCCGCGATCCACAGCGAGCCCAAGGGCTCGAGCAGGAAATAGCTGGCGGCGATCACGCTCAAGCCGGTTGCCAGCAGACCGGGACGCAGGCCACCGTACCACGAGGCTGCCAGCACCGGTATAAGGAACGGGAGCAGCACCGAACCGCCCGGCCACGACCACGCCTCGAGACGCAGCAGGAGCACGGCGACCGTCCCACCCGCGGCCACGAGATAACCCAGGCTCCGCTCCCCCCGGTGCCGCTCCATGTTGCGCGTTCCTTGGTATTGCAGTCTTTCGAGACCGATCATGCCCTCAGTGGGAGCCCGCGGTCCAGAAAAGGCGAACGATGTCACCTAACTCGATGACATGCAGGGTCGCCCCGGATGTTGAATTCTGCACGCGCAACAGGAATGATCGGGCAAGGACATAACACCATGGCGAGGGACCGATGATGCTGATTCGAATCACGATAACAGGCGTGTTGCTGGCCGCTGCGGGAATTGCGGCTGCGGCCGGGGTCGAAATTACCGAATGGCAGGTGCCATGGCCCGATACGCGGCCCCGCGACCCTTACGTGGGGCCGGAGGGCGAGGTCTGGTTCGTCGGTCAGACGGGCGATTACGTGGCCTCGCTCGATCCCGGCGACGGCAACTTCGAGCGTTATGCGCTCGACGCGGGCGCGGGTCCCCACAATCTGGTCGTGGATGACGCCGGCACGGTCTGGTATGCGGGAAATCGCGACGCCCATATCGGCCGGCTCAATCCCGACACGCGGAATGTCCGAAAGTTTCCGATGCCGGGTCTGGAGGCGCGCGACCCCCATACGCTGGCTCTCGGCCCGGAGGAGGACATCTGGTTCACCGTGCAGGGCGGCAATTTCGTCGGCCGGTTCGATCGGCGCGGGGGCAAGATTGATCTGATCGAAGTGCCCACGATCGGCGCACGTCCCTATGGCATCGTCGTCGCCGACGACGGACGCCCCTGGTTCACGGAGTTCGGCAGCAACAAGCTCGGCACGGTCGATCCCGAGACGCTAGCGCTCAAAGAAATAGAGTTGCCGCGCGATGACGCCCGGCCGCGCCGGCTCGCGATCACTTCGAACGGGCACGTCTGGTACGTCGACTATGCGCGCGGCTATCTGGGAAGGCTCGAACCGGATAGCGGCCACTTCGAGGAGTGGCGCGTACCCGGCGGCACGGACGCGCAACCTTACGGGATGGCAGTGGACGACCGCGATCGCCTCTGGTTCGTCGAGACGGGCTCCGAGCCGAACCGATTCGTCGGCTTCGACCCGGCCAGCGAACAGTTCCTCGATGCGACGGAAATCGAGAGCGGCGGCGGCACGGTGCGCCACATGTACTATCACGCGCCGACAGACAGCGTCTGGTTCGGCACAGATACGAACACTATCGGCCGGGCAGACGTCGGCTGACGAAAGGGGAACTTCCTGATTTTTTCCGCTTGACGGCGGGGAAGAAAAATCAGGAGCGTCCCCGATCTTCCTTTAAACTCCGCGCTTTTGCGCGGCACCGCCGCGCCAGGCCCCTTGATGACTCCGCGCCATCTCCTGCTCCTGATGCTCATCAACGTCATCTGGGGCTTCAACCTCGTGGCTGCCAAGGTGGGGGTCACAGAGCTGCCGCCGGTGCTGTTCGCGGCGCTGCGCTTCGTCGTGCTGTTTGCGATCTTGCTGCCTTTCCTGCGCCTGTATCCCGGGCGCATGCGCGCGATTTTCTGGGTTGCGATGACGACCGGCGGGCTGCACTTCGCCTTTCTCTACATCGGGCTGCATCTGGCCGACGATGCATCGACCGTGGCCATCGCGATACAGCTCAATGTGCCGTTTGCCACCATGCTGTCCATCCTGTTCCTGGGCGAGCAGGTCGGCTGGCGGCGCTGGGGCGGGATTCTCGTGGCGTTCTTCGGCGTCATGGTGATCGGCTTCGATCCGCGCGTGTTTTCGTATGTCGACGGCTTGTTGCTCACGGTACTCTCTGCGTTGTTCAGCGCGACCGGCATTCTGCTTTCAAAGCGGCTTTCCGGGATCGGCGTGTTCCAGCTTCAAGCGTGGATCGCGGCGATGAGCTGGCCGCTGTTGCTGGGGGTATCGCTGCTGCTCGAACACGGCCAGGTCGCCGCAATAGCGAACGCCGGGATGCTCGCATGGGGGACCGTGCTGTACACTTCGCTGTTCGCCAGCCTCATCGGTCACGGCGGCTTCTACTGGCTGCTGCAACGCTACGACGTGTCGATCGTTTCGCCGCTGACGCTTCTGTCGACGATTTGCGGCGTATTCTTCGCGGTGACACTGCTCGATGACCGCTTGACCGGGCGCATGCTAATCGGCGCAGCGTTGACCTTGAGCGGAGTCTTTATCATCGCATTGCGTTCGCGGCGTGCGCCTGCAGCGCCGGTCGCTGCCTGCGCCGAAGCAGCACCGATGCCGCCTGACTCGCGTCCGTGAGCTCGAAGGCCGTGAATTCCCGATAATTCAGCGTGTTAGCGGCTGGCGGAGATTCAGCGGCTCAAGTATATTTATGGGCTGCGGCAGCCGAACCTCGCAATAACAACCGATACCGCGCCACGAAAGGATTCCGTTGAATTTCGAGCTTGCCCTATGGCCAATCTGATCACCCTGAGCCGCCTGATCCTCCTGTTCTTCGTGATCTGGATTGCTTATCTCGCGTTGTCGTGGATGCATTTCCTGAATGTGCCGCTCCTGATCCTGGTTTTCGTCACGGACGGCTTCGACGGCTACGTGGCACGCAAGCGCAATGAAACGAGCCTCTTCGGCGCCATGTTCGATATCACCGTGGACCGCATCGTCGAGCTGTCGATGTGGGTCGTCCTCGCGGATCTCGATCTCGTGCCGGTGTGGGTGCCGCTACTGTTCGTCGTCCGTGGCACCATCGTGGATACAGTGCGCGCGAACGGCGCTGCGCAAGGTGCGAGCCCGTTTTCCATGATGCGCTCGCCGATCGGGCGATTTCTCGTCGCCGGCAAGTTCATGCGTATTTTTTACGCTGTCACCAAGGCGACGGCGTTCTGCTGGCTACTGTTCATCCAGCCGGTGCCGGTGGTGTTGCCGGCTATCTGGGCGCAGTGGTCGTGGCTGCTCGTCGCCGTCGGCGCAGTGCTCGTCTGGCTGTCCGTGATCCAGTGCATCTTGCGCGGCCTGCCGGTGGTCGTGGAGTTCGTCGTCGAGCAGCGCGAGACCTTGCTGGGACAACTCGGCGGCAGACGGTCCGGCAATCGTTAAGATGGGTTGTCACCTGGTGCTGTTCGACGTCGACGGCACCCTCGTCAAAGGCCGGAGCTCCGAGCGCGGTTTCATGGAATACCTGTTCCGGCGCGGCCGCTACGGCCCGCGGCAAGTGCTCGCGTCTCTCCTGTTCCTGCTGGTCTATCTGCCGCGCTTCAGGCGCGATATCTTCAAGAAGAACAAAGCCTATCTGACCGCGCTCGAAACGGCGGAAGTCGGTGCGCTGGCGGAAAACTATGTGCGCGAGGAGCTGATGCGCCGGCTGCACGGGCCGAGCCTCGAGCGGCTGCGCCGCCACGTCGCCGGGGGCGATGATGTCGTGCTGCTTACAGGCGCTCCCGAGTTCATCGCCGAACCGCTCGCTGCGCAACTCGGCGTTCGATCCGCCGTTTCTTCACGCTGTCCGCGCAAAGATGGCCGTTTCGCGTGGGGCCCGCCAACCGAGCATCCGTTCGGAGCGGAAAAGCTCGAGTTTGCAAAGCATCTGGCCGAAGCACGCGGCGTCGACCTGCAAAAAGCGATTGCCTATGCCGACTCGCGGGACGATCTTACGCTGATGCGTGCCGTCGGCACGCCCGTGGCGGTGCGCCCGGATGCTCGGCTGCGGCGGGAGGCCACACGGCGGGGCTGGGAGATTATCCCGTAGCGCGGGTTTTAACCGGCCATGAAAATCAGGCCTGTTTTGCCACTGCCTCGGCCGCGTCCTTCACGGCTTGCGGATCGCCGAGAAACTCGCGCGCGAGCGGCTGCAGATCGCCGTCGAGCGTATAGG
>JACDCP010000259.1:0-3241 GCA_013817465.1 Gammaproteobacteria bacterium
GTTCCGGCCGCAGGGCCGGATCGAAGCCGGCGAAAAACAGGCCGATCGCCACGCCGGCCAGATACAACGGAAAGTTCTTCATCATCAGCCTGAGCCCGCCCATGGTGAGCAGCGTGGTGCCCACGAATCCGGTGGTCGTGACGATCGGGATGGGACTGAACGCAGTAGCGCCGGCGCAGACGCCGAACAGGATGCAATCAGCCGTCAGCGAGGCGAAGCCCGCGCGCCTCGTGTCGCGACTCTTGAGCGCAACGGCATGCATGGCCTGGGGCCAGATGAAACCGAATGCGACGAGACCCCATGCGAGCGCCGGAAACCGCGCATGCACCGCGGACGCGTACATCATCCCGGCGAACGCCCAGGTGAGCACGCGCGGATAATAGAGGGCCCTGACGACCGGATGAACGCGCCGCCCGGAAGGGGTGTGCTTATCCCGCTGGGCTTCGCTCATCGTTCTTTTTGCTCCACGCAGCCCGACCTGGTGCTGCTCGACATCAATATGCCTGGCATGAGCGGCCTGGAAGTCCTCGCACTCATCCGCGGCAAATATCCGATCGCTGAACTGCCCGTCATCATGGCGACCGCGCGCAGCGACGGCGCGGACATCGTCGAAGCGCTCAGGCTCGGCGCCAACGATTACGTAACCAAACCGCTCGATTTCCCGGTCATGCTGGCGCGCACCCGCACGCAACTCCAGCTCCGGGATGCACACGAGCGCATCCGCCGGCTGGCCAGCGACGTGGAACGGCGCAACGCCTTCATTCGCGGCGTTTTCGGCCGCTATCTGAGCGACGACATCGTCGAGACCCTGCTCGCCTCGCCGGCCGGCCTGACGCTCGGCGGAGAGAAGCGCGAAATCAGCATTCTCATGGCCGACATTCGTGGTTTCTCCGGGGCAGCGGCCCTTCTTCCTGCCGATCGCGTGGTCGCGCTGATCAATAATTTTCTCGCTGTCATGACGGATGTGATTCTGCGCTTCGAGGGCACCATCGACGAGTTCATCGGCGACGCAATACTCGTGCTGTTCAATGCGCCCGCGTCCGTCGCGGATTACGCCGTCAAGGCCGTCGCGTGCGCACTGGAAATGCAGCTCGCCATCCCCGAAGTCAACCGGCGCAATGCGGCGCTGGACCTGCCGGCAATCGAGGCCGGCATTGGCATCCACACGGGCGAAGTGGTCGTCGGCAACATAGGCTCGGAGAAACGCGCGAAATACGGCGTGGTCGGCAGCACCGTCAATCTCGCCTCGCGCATCGAATCGTTCACCGCCGGCGGCCAGGTGCTCATTTCCGCCGCCACCCGCGACGCCTGCGGCGACCTGCTGTCCGTGCGCGATTGTTTCGATGTGCATCCGAAAGGCTGGCGTGAGCCGGTGTCTGTCTACGACGTGGACGGCGTCCAGGGAGATCATGCTGTTCACCTCTTCCGGAAGCTGTAAGCAAGCTGATCCTGAATTTTTCTCAGCAGGCATGATTCCATTGTTGTTTATGGCCGATCGGTGCGCCGCGGTCCTCCTCTATGACTGGTATGACTGGCGTCCGCATCGCCGCCGGCGGGCGGGCGAGGTGTCAGCTCATCCAGCGCGTCGATGGCTGTAAAGTCCGCGATCTCGCGCGGCGGTCGGCCGGAGTCCGGCCGGCGGATCGCGACGACCCACGCGATGCCGAAATCGCGCGCCGCCAACAGCACGGGCAGGCTGTCGTCCACGAACAGGGTGCGAGCCGGGTCGAACTTTTCGCGCGCGGCCAGTCGGTGCCAGAACTGTGCGTCTTCCTTCGCGAAACCGAGCTCGTGCGCGGAAATCATGGCATCGAAGTGCCGGCCGAGATCCGTGCGCGCATGCTTCAGGCCGAGGCTGGCCGGATGCGCGTTGGTAACGAGGACGAGGCGCTTGCCGAGGCCTTTCACTGTTTCGAGGAAATGCGGAGCATCGGCCAGAAAGCAGATGCGGTCCGCCACCTCGAGTTTGAGCGCGGCGATGTCCAGCCGCAGCTCGCGGCTCCAGAAATCCAGGCAATACCAGTTCAGCGTGCCGCGGTGGGCCTCGAACAGCGGGTCCAGCACGCGCCGCGCCTCCTCGGGCGCGACACCGTGCATATCGCAATACCGCCGCGGCAGATAGTCGCGCCAGAAAAAGCTGTCGAAGCCGAGGTCCAGCACCGTGCCGTCCATGTCGAGCAGCACCGTGTCGATGTCCGTCCAGGCGAATGCGTTCTTGGCGGGAAGTGTCATCGAGTGGGTATGATATCGGTTTTGCCTGGAGGGGCTGCATGGCATATCAACCGTCCGACCTGCTGGAGCCGGTCATCGACATCGCGCGGCGCGCCGGCGGTGAAATCCTCGCTGTCTACGACACCGAGTTTCGTGTCGACGAGAAGGCCGATACGTCCCCGCTGACCGCAGCCGACCTGGCGTCGCACCGGGCCATCAAGCACGGTCTCGAGGCGCTCACGCCCGAGTGGCCGATCCTTTCGGAAGAATCGACCAGCGCAGTCCCGTTCGAGACGCGCTCGAGCTGGCAGACTTACTGGCTGGTCGACCCGCTGGATGGCACCAGGGAATTCGTGAAGCGCAACGGTGAGTTCACCGTGAACATCGCGCTGATCCAAGGGCATCGGCCAGTCCTCGGCGTCGTGCACGTGCCGGTCATGGGCATCGACTACTACGGCAGCACCGAAACCGGCGCGTTCCGCCGGGATGGCGCCGAACAGGCGAAACCGATCCGGGTGGCCGCGCTCGGCGACGGGCCGGTGCGGGTGGTCGGCAGCCGCTCGCACGGCGGCAGCTCTCTAGACAGATTTCTCGACAGGCTCGGTCCGCATGAGCTCGTACCGATGGGCAGCTCGCTCAAGCTTTGTCTGGTCGCCGAAGGCGCCGCAGACGTGTACCCCCGCCTCGGCCCTACCTCGGAGTGGGATACTGCGGCCGCCCAGGCAGTCGTCGAGTCGGCGGGCGGTCACGTGGTCGATAGCAATGGCAAGCCGATGCTCTACAATGCGAAAGCTGACATCCTCAATCCGCACTTTCTCGTGTACGGGGACGACAGCCGGGACTGGACCCGCTACTTGTAGGCCGGATTTTACGGCCGGCGGGTTGACACCCGCCCCGCAGCGAAACGGGCGGCCGCACGGATCATGAGATGCGCTCTATCGATACCGAGGCGTTCAGGGATACGCGCAAGCTGAAGGAGCTGCGCGTGGCGCATCGGGATCTCGACGATGTCATCGCGCGCCTGTCGTCG
>JACDCP010000259.1:3251-4035 GCA_013817465.1 Gammaproteobacteria bacterium
GCTACAGCTTCGACGTCTGAAGAAGCGCAAGCTGATCCTGAAAGATATGATCGCGAAGCTCGAGAGCGAGCTGATTCCGGATCTGAACGCCTGATGCGGATCGGGAAATAGCATGCGGTGGCTCGAATGGCTGACTGAGCGGGCCGTTCTGGCGCGCGAATTCATCGAGTCGCCGGTGTTCCTGATTCAGCTTGCGATCGTAGTGATCGCGCTCGGCAGCGCGTGGTATCTGGCACATCGGCTGGAACGCACGCAACGCCTGCTCTCTTTCACGCAACGCTATCCCTGGGCTGAAATACTCCGCGGCCTCGTCGTGCGCATCGCGCCGCCCGCGGGTGCGCTGGCTCTGGTCGTGATCGGCCGCGGCGTCATGCGCGCTTTTGGACTGGCGACCAATCTGCTCGACATCGCCCTGGCGCTGATTTTTGCGTTGATCTGCGTGCGCGCCGCTGTGTTCGCATTGCGCGTCATGCTCGGCAGGGGTTCGGGAATCAAGGGCTGGGAAAGCACCATCGCCATCGCCATCTGGACGGCGGTGGCGCTGCATCTGCTCGGCTGGCTTCAGCCGTCAATCGATGCCCTGAGCCGTCCGCTGGCCAGATTCGGCGCTTTCGAGTTGTCCATCTGGTCGGTACTCAAGCTGCTGGTGATCGTAGGCCTGTTCGTCGTCATCGCTCGCTGGCTCTCGAAATGGATCGAGCGCCGCGTTTCGCGCGCCGAGTCGCTGAATCTCAGCATGCGCGCGAGCATCATCAAGATATCCCACTTCGTGCTTATCATTCTC
>JACDCP010000260.1 GCA_013817465.1 Gammaproteobacteria bacterium
TCTCCAATGCTTCGTCATCGGTGAGCGGCGGCAGGATACCGTTCAGGCGCGCGGCGAGCATGCTCTTGCCCGTGCCCGGTGGACCGAGCATGAGCAGGCTGTGCCCGCCTGCGGCGGCAATTTCCAGCGCGCGTTTGGCATGTTGCTGCCCCCGCACATCCGCCAGATCCGGATAATCGGGCTGCTCGCTTCGTTGCGGCGGAGGCGGATGCAGTTCCAGCGACTTGCGACCGCGAAGGTGCGCGCACACCTCGAGCAAGTGGTGAGCCGGATGGACGTCGAGCCGCTCGACGAGCGCCGCCTCGTCCGCGTTGGGCGCGGGCAGGATCAGCGCGCGCCCGCAATCACGCGTGCGCAGCGCCACGGGTAAAGCGCCGCGCACCGGCAGAAGATCACCCGTCAGCGTCAGCTCACCGATGAGCTCGTGAGCAGCGAGCGGGGCAGCAGGCAATTGCCCGGAAGCGGCGAGAATGCCGATGGCGATCGGCAGATCGAAGCGCCCGCCCTCCTTCGGCAGGTCGGCGGGCGCGAGATTGACCGTGATGCGGCCCTTCGGATACTCGAAGTTGCCGTTCATGAGCGCCGAACGCACGCGATCGCGGCTCTCGTTGACCGCCTTCTCCGGCAGCCCGACGACCGAGAAACGCGGCAGCCCGCCCGTTAAATGCGCCTGCACCCGGACAAGCGGCGCCTCGAGCCCGTTCTGCGCGCGCGAGTACGCCTGGGCGATCTTCTCCATGTGCGCGATTCCGGGTTTGGCCTGATCCCTCCCCAGTCAATCCACTCGCGCACGCCAGGCACAGCGTCAAAGTTGGGTATTGCGGCCACAAATGTGCGGCGCCGGCTGGATTTCGCTTCAGGCAGCCGGCCTGCAGCAGGCCCCCGATGAATCACCTGTTGCCACGCCCGCCGGCTGCGGAACCGGCGTTTCGCGATCATCATCGCCATACACGGTTTCCGCGCCGAACGTGTAAAAGGTTTCCCAGCTCACCCCCTGCGGATCGGCGCTCCAGGTTTTGTGCGAGCGCGCGTAGCAGCAGCTCGCCGCCTGCTGGTCCTGGGTGGCAGCTTCCGCAGCTTTCAGGCGCGCTGAGATTTGCTCGAGCTCCTCGCGATTCTCGACCTGAATGCCGAGATGGTTGATGCCCGGGGCGCGCCCGCGTCCGGAGATCGCGAAATTCACGCGCGGGTCATCGAGCAGCCACTTGGCATAGTCGGGCTTCGAGACGGTCGGCTCGCTGCCGAACAGCGTTGCGTAAAAGCGGATCGACTGATCGAGATCAGCGACCGCTACGTGGACGTGCAGTCGTTTCATGTGAACGGCTCCTGCGAGCACGCGGCCCGCCATGCATTGGTGGATCCATCTTGCCGGGCGCGCAGCAGGCGCTTTCCCGGCAGCAGTTTTCCGACAGGAAGGCCATCAGGGCAGTCATGGCTTCAAAATTGGCCGAGTAGATGATCGACCGGCCCGCCTTCTCGGCATCGAGCAGCCCGCAGCGCTCGAGGTGCGCGAGATGAAAGGACAGGGTTGCCGCCGGGAGGCCGAGCCGGTCACCAATTTTTCCGGCCGGCTGCCCCTCGGGGCCGCGCTCGACGAGCAGCCGGAAGATATCCAGCCGGGTCTCCTGACTCAGGCCGGTCAAAACCTCGAGGGCCTGCTTCTTTTCCATGTTTCCAATATAATCGAAATAAAACGACTGTCAAGTGTGAGTTGCCGTATCCTTTTCCCCTGCCCTCCCGGCGGAAGGGCTGACAGAGACCCTACCTGTACCCCGGCGGAGAGGACTTGGCGGAAGAGGCGTTGCGCGCTTCGAGCTCGTCCAGGCGCCGTCGCAGCGCCTCCAGTTTCTGCCGCGTGCGTTCCAGGACCGCCGTCTGCACGTCGAATTCCTCCCGCGTCACCAGGTCGAGCCTGACGAGCGCCGACTGCAGCACTGCCTTGAAGTTCTGCTCCAGATCGTCCTGCATATCGCGCAACGCCTGTGGCACCGCGTCGTGCAGCCGCCGCGCAAGATCGTCGATGACACCGGGATCGAAACCCGATCTTCTGCTCATGAGAATTGCTCCATAAAGCTCAGGGCCTGCATGACAATATCCTCCTTTCCGCCTTGCGCGTTCAAGGGTAGCATCCTGCGCGAGGCTGCAAGCACGTATCCCCGGAGCCCCCATGAAAATGCTGACTGCCATCATCAAGCCGTTCAAGCTCGACGACGTGCGCGAGGCGCTGGCCGAAATCGGCGTGCAGGGCATCACCGTTACGGAGGTCAAGGGCTTCGGCCGTCAGAAAGGGCATACCGAGCTTTATCGCGGCGCCGAGTACGTGGTCGACTTCCTGCCGAAAATGAAGCTCGAGCTGGCCATCGACGATGCATTACTGGATCAGGTCATCGAGGCTATCATCCACGTGGCCCGCACCGGTAAAATAGGCGACGGCAAGATCTTCGTCTCCGATCTCGAGCAGGCAATCCGGATCCGCACGGGGGAGATCGACACCGAAGCGCTGTGATCCAGCCTGACATGCAGGTGATGCTCATGCTACGCACTATCGCGCTGATCGTTTCGTCCGTCGCCGCAACCGTCGCTGTGGCTGACGTGTACCGCTGGGTCGACTCTGAAGGCCAGGTCCACTACAGCGACACGCCGGTGCGCGATGCGGAGCGGCTCGAGATCGAATCGCAGCCCACCGATCCTGCGCGCATCCTGGCCGAACGGGAGCAGGCCGCTGCCCTCGGCGCCGCGCGGGAGCTGCGCGAGGAACAGGATGCCACGCAGGCGGCGGACGAGGCGGGTATCGCGGCGGACATCGCCGATCAGCGAGCGGCGAACTGCGAGAAGGCGCGCCAGCGTCTCGAGAGCTACGACGCCGCACACCGTTTGTACCGTCCGCAGGAGGACGGCGGGCGCGAGTACCTGAGCGATGAGGAGCTCGACACCGCACGCGCCGATGCGCGTCTCGACGTCGACGAGTGGTGCGGCTGAAAAGAATGGGGACATTCCTGAATTCGCAAACCAGGACGCAATCAGCAGACGCGAAATCAGGAATGTCCCCTTTTCGCCGCGGCGTCGCGGCATGAAAGTCGGCTTTGTCGGCCTCGGCGCCATGGGTGGCTCCATGGCGCGCAATCTCGCCAGCGCCGGCTCGCTGACCGGCATCTATAACCGCACCACCGCGACGGCCAGACAATTCGCGGCTGAATCCGGCGTCCCGGCTTTCACTGATCTCGCCTCGCTGGCTGGCGCGTGTGACGCCGTGGTGCTTTGTGTGTCCGCCGACGCTGACGTTCTCGCTGTCGCCGATGGCCTGAGTGGCGGCCTGTCGAGCGGCAAGCTCGTCGTCGATTGCTCTACGGTTTCGGCGGAGACTGCTCGGGAAGCCGCGCGCCGGCTCGCGCCCACTGGCGCGGCGTTTCTCGACTGCCCGGTCAGCGGCGGCACCGAAGGCGCCCGCGACGGTACGCTCGCCATCATGGCCGGCGGCGATGAAGCCGCCTTCGAACGCGCGCGCCCGCTGCTCGAGATCCTCGGTCGCCATGTGCATCGCCTGGGGCCGGTCGGCGCCGGCCAGGCCACCAAGGCGACCAACCAGATCATGGTGGCCGGCATCAATCAGGCGGTCAGCGAAGCCCTGGCGTTCGCCGCGGCGCAAGGCCTGCCCCTGCCGCGCGTCATCGAAACCCTGCGCAACGGCGCGGCCGCGAGCTGGTTCCTCACGCACCGCGGGCCGAACATGGTCGCGGGCCGCTATCCGCTCGGTTTCAAGGTCGAACTACACTGCAAGGACCTGGAAATCTGCCGGGCCATGGCCGCGCACAACAATGTGCAATTGCCGATCGTCGAGATGACGCTGCACCATTACCAGCGACTGCTGGCCGAAACGCACGGCGACGAGGATATCTCCAGCCTCTACCGGCTCAAGTCGGCGTTATTCGAGGCCGGCGACCGGCGCGATTGATGGCGCGCCCCCGCACCGTCGAGCAGAGTTTTTTTCTTCCGGACTTCTGCGCCGCGCGCATGGTGTTCGCG
>JACDCP010000261.1 GCA_013817465.1 Gammaproteobacteria bacterium
GGTAGGTCGCCAGCGGCAGGGACTTGATGTAGCCGGAGCGCGTGATTGAGATGACCATCTGCTGGTCGGCGATCAGGTCCTCGATGTCGATCTCGTCCTCGGAGTGCGTGATCTCGGTGCGCCGCTCGTCCCCATAGCGGTCCTTGATCTCGATCAGCTCCTCCTTGACTATTCCCATGACCTTGGCCTCGTCGCCGAGGATCTCGCGCAGCTCGCGGATCCGCTCGATCAGCTCGGCGTGCTCCTGTTTGATCTTGTCGGCCTCGAGAGCGGTGAGGCGCTGGAGACGAAGGTCGAGGATCGCCTGGGCCTGGATCTCCGAAAGGCGATACGCGCTGTCCAGCAGGCCGCTCGTTTCGAGCGCATCTTCTGGCCGGGTCAGGCTCGCGCCGGCCCGCTCCAACATCTGCGTGACCACTCCCGGACGCCAGGCGCGCGCGACGAGGGCGCTCTTTGCCTCCGCCGGCGACCGCGAGGCCTTGATGAGCGCCACGATCTCGTCGATGTTCGCCAGCGCGACGGCTTGCCCTTCGAGAACGTGGGCGCGTTCGCGGGCCTTGTGCAGATCGAACACCGTGCGCCGCGTGACAATCTCGCGGCGATGGCGGATGAACGCCTCGAGAATCTCCTTCAGGTTGAGAAGCTTCGGCCGGCCTTCGCGCAGCGCGACCATGTTGATGCCGAACACGCTTTGCAGCGGCGTCTGCTTGTAGAGATTGTTGAGCACCACGTCGGCGAGCTCGCCGCGCCTGAGCTCTATGAACATGCGCATGCCGTCCTTGTCCGACTCGTCGCGCAGCTCGCTGATCCCTTCGATTTTCTTCTCGCGCACCAGCTCGGCGATCTTCTCGAGCAATCGCGCCTTGTTGACCTGGTAAGGCAGCTCGGTAACGATGATCGCCTGCTTGCCGCGCTCGTCGATTTGCTCGACATGCGTGCGCGCGCGCACGTAGATGCGCCCGCGCCCGGTCTGGTAGGCGCTGTAGATGCCTTGCGCGCCGTTGATGATGCCGGCGGTCGGAAAATCCGGACCCGGAATATGCTGCATGAGATTGGCGATCGCAAGCTCGGGCGCGTCGATCAAAGCGACGCAGGCGTCGATGACTTCGCCCAGGTTATGCGGCGGTATGTTGGTCGCCATGCCGACCGCTATCCCTGAAGAGCCGTTGACGAGCAGGTTCGGTAGGCGCGTCGGCAGCACCGCGGGCTCGGATTCCGACTCGTCGTAATTGGCGACGAAGTCGACCGTCTGTTTCTCGATGTCCGCGAGCAGCTCGTGCGCGATTTTCGCCATACGCACTTCCGTATAGCGCATCGCCGCCGGCGCGTCGCCGTCGACGGAACCGAAGTTACCCTGTCCGTCGACGAGCATGTAGCGCATGGAGAAGCGCTGCGCCATACGCACGATGGCGTCATACACGGCCACGTCGCCGTGCGGGTGATATTTGCCGATCACATCGCCGACCACCCGAGCGGATTTCTTGTAGGCCTTGTTGTAGTCGTTGCCGAGCTCGCGCATGGCGAACAGCACGCGCCGATGCACCGGCTTCAGGCCGTCACGGACGTCTGGAAGCGCCCGCCCGACGATTACGCTCATCGCGTAATCGAGGTACGACTGGCGCATTTCGTCTTCGAGATTGACGTGCAGAATTTCGCGCGCGGCTTCTACCATGGAGGGGTCGGATGCAGGATTATTCGGCTGGGGAATGCTGGAATCGGATCGTGGGATTTTAACATACGCGGCTTGCGCGCAGCCTTTTTTCATGCCCTCTCAACAGGTGGTGGTGATAGTATTCGAACCCTGCGCCGGCCGTCCCGGCGTCTCACCGACGATGACCTTCGGGAGCTTCCATGATCGATAACTGGCTCGACAAGCTGGACTGGAGCCTGCTGCTGCCGCTCATATTCGAATGGGGACTGAAGGTGGTCGGCGCCGTGGCCGTGTTCCTGATCGGGCGCTGGATTGCGGGCGTGGTTTCACGCAGCGTGCGGCGGCTCGTGATACACAACAACATCGACGTTGCGCTGGCATCGTTTCTCAGCCGCATCACTTACGTGGTGCTTCTGGTGACGGTCGCCGTGGCGGCGCTCAGCACGCTCGGCTTTCAGATGGCCTCGGTGCTGGCGGTCATGGGCGCGGCCGGCCTCGCTGTCAGGCTGGCCCTGCAGGGCTCGCTATTCAATTTCGCGGCCGGCGTCATGCTGATCCTGTTTCGGCCGTTCAAGGCCGGGGATTTCATCGAGGCCGCCGGTGTAAGCGGCATCGTCGAGGACATGCATTTATTCAACACACTGTTGCGCACGCCGGACAATCGCGAGGTCACGGTACCGAACGCCCAGATCACGAGCGAGCCGATCACGAATTTCTTGGCGCGCCCGACGCGCCGCGTCGACCTCGTCGTCGGCATCAGCTACGACGACGATATCCGCAAGGCCAAAGAGACCATCGAGACCACCCTCACGGAGGAAGACCGCGTGCTCGCCGATCCAGTGCCCCAGATCATGGTGCTGGAGCTCGGCGAAAGCAGCGTGAATATTGCCGTGCGGCCGTGGGTCAAGACCGACAACTACTGGGACGCCCGCGGGGACCTGCTGCACGCGCTCAAGACGCGCCTGGAGGCGAACGGTTTCAGCCTCCCGTTTCCGCAGCGTGATCTGCATTTGTTCGAAATGCCGGCGCGCGAGGCCGCGAACGGCTGATGCAGACGGTCGATACCCTGCTCGAAACGCGTTGGGCGATACCGGTCGAGCCGCCCGGCTGCGTGATGGATGACGCTGCGCTGGCTATCGACAAGGGGCGCATCCTTGCCCTGCTGCCGCGGCAAGAGGCAGTGCAGCGGTTCGAGCCACGCAAGCGCGTCGCGCGCGGCACGCATGTGCTGATTCCCGGGCTCGTGAACGCCCATACACACGCCGCGATGACACTGCTCCGTGGGCTCGCCGACGACCTGCCGCTCATGGATTGGCTCGAGCGGCACATCTGGCCTGCCGAAGCGCGCTGGGTAAGCCCCGACTTCGTGCGCGACGGCGCGCAGCTCGCCATGGCCGAGATGCTGAGGGGCGGCGTGACCTGCTTCAACGACATGTATTTTTTCCCCGACGTCGTGGCCGCGGCCGCGCGTGAGTGCGGCATGCGTGTCTCGGTCGGGCTGGTGATCGTCGGGTTTCCGAACGCCTGGGCGGCATCGCCGGCCGAATGCCTCACGCGCGGCCTCGAGGTGCATGATGCGCTCCGCGATCAGCCTTTGGTCAGCACGGTTTTCGCGCCGCATTCCCCCTACACGGTCGACGACGACATATTGAAGAAAGTCCGCAGGCTGGCGGACGAGCTGGAGCTCGGCATCCACATGCACGTCCACGAGACTGCCGAGGAGGTGCGCCGCGGGCTCGAGCGCGACGGTCGAAGGCCACTCGCTCGACTCGATGCGCTCGGCCTGCTCGGCCCCGGGCTGCAGGCGGTGCACATGACCCAGATCGAAGACGCGGAAATCGAGCGTTGCGCCACGACCGGGGTTTCCGTCGTGCACTGCCCGGAATCCAACCTGAAGCTCGGAAGCGGCATTTGTCCGGTGACCAGAATGCGGGAGGCCGGCATCAATCTGGCCCTCGGCACCGACGGGGCCGCCAGCAACAACGATCTCGACATGCTCGGCGAAATGCGCACCGCTTCGCTGCTCGCCAAGGGCATGGCGGGCGACGCCTGCGCGCTCTCCGCCGGCGAGACCTTGCGCATGGCGACGCTCGGCTCAGCGCAAGCGCTCGGACTCGCTGCGGATCTGGGCTCGCTGGAAGCCGGCAAATGGGCGGACGTCACCTGCATCGATCTCGCGCGTTGCGGCACACAACCGGTTTACGATCCGCTGGCGCAGCTCGTCTATGCCGCGGGTCGCGATCAGGTCAGCGATGTCTGGGTCGCGGGACGCCAGCTCGTCGCGAATGGCCGGCTGACGTCCCTGGACGAAGGCGAGCTGATGCGGAAGGCTGCGGCCTGGGGCGCGCGCATCGCAGCAC
>JACDCP010000048.1 GCA_013817465.1 Gammaproteobacteria bacterium
TTCCAGAACTTGCAGTTCCAGAAAATGACGATGCATCCCTGCATCGGCTAGCAGGCTGTCGAAAACAGCGGTTTTCAACAGCCTGCTAACGCGCGCGCCGCGGCGTCCAGCGTCGTTTCGATATCCGCGTTGGTATGCGCGGCGGAGAGGAATCCGGCTTCGAACGCCGATGGCGCTAGATAAACGCCGGCTGCCAGCATGGCGTGGAAAAAGCGCTTGAAACGCGCAGTGTCGCAGCCGGTAACCTGTCGGTAATTCCTTACGGGTGCGTCGGATGTGAAGAAGAAGCCGAACATGCCGCCGGCCCGGTTCGTCGTCAGTGAAACACCGGCTCGATGCGCAGCGGATTCCAGACCTTCGGCGAGCCGGCGCGTCCGCATCTCAAGCGCTTCATAGAAACCCGGCCGCTCGAGTACAGCGAGCGTGGCGAGGCCGGCTGCCATGGCGACCGGATTGCCCGACAGCGTGCCGGCCTGATACACGGGCCCGACCGGCGCGAGCTGCTGCATGATGTCGCGCCTTCCGCCGAAAGCGCCTACCGGCATGCCGCCGCCGATGATCTTGCCGAGCGTCGTCAGGTCCGGTTTCACGCCGTATTTCGCCTGTGCGCCGCCGAGCGCCACGCGAAAACCCGTCATGATTTCATCGAAGATGAGCAGGCTGCCGTGGTCGTCACAGACTTCCCGCAGGCCTTCGAGGAATCCGGACACGGGCGGCACGCAGTTCATATTGCCCGCGACGGGCTCAACGATGATCGCGGCGATCGTACCGCCGACCTCCGCGAAGCGCGCGCGCACAGCATCGATGTCATTGAACGGCAGCAACAGCGTGTCGGCGGTTGCTGCGGCCGGCACGCCGGGCGAAGTCGGCACGCCGTGCGTGAGCGCGCCTGACCCTGCCTTCACGAGCAGCGCATCGGCATGGCCGTGGTAGCCGCCCTCGAACTTGACGATCCTGTCGCGGCCCGTGAAGCCGCGCGCTAAACGGATCGCGCTCATCGTGGCCTCGGTGCCCGAGTTGACCATGCGAATCTGCTCGATGGAGGGCACGAGCTCGGTGATCTTGCGCGCGAGCCGGGTCTCGAGCTCGGTCGGTGCGCCGAAGCTCAGGCCGCGCGATGCGGTTTCCTGTACGGCCGCGATGACCTTCGGATGGGCATGACCGAGGATCATCGGCCCCCACGAGCCGACGTAGTCGACGTAGCGTTTGCCGTTCGCGCCATACAGATACGCACCTTCCGCGCGCTCGATAAAAACCGGCTCACCGCCGACGGCGCCGAACGCGCGGACCGGCGAATTGACGCCGCCGGGAATGTAGCGCTGAGCTTCCTCGAAGAGACGCAAGGAATCAGAGCCCATTGATGTACTTCTCGCAGCGCAGCTTGTCAGGTCGCGAGATCAAGGAGGTCTGGCCCCGAACAGGTGCACGTAGCGGCGTGCGGCCGCTTCGACATCAGCCTGGCCGAAGACGCCAGATACTGCGGCGATGCAATCGGCGCCTGCCGCCACGAGCATCGCGCCGTTTACCGGGGTGATGCCGCCGATTGCGACGATCGGAAGGCTCAAGCGCGAACGCGCTTCGCGCAGCAGGTCGACATTTGCGCGCGCCGCGGCCGGCTTGGTCGGCGAGGCGAAAAAGCTGCCGAAAGCCAGGTAATCGGCGCCGTCAGCCTGGCATTCGAGCCCGCGCTCGAGCGAGTCGTAGCACGAAACGCCGATGAGCCACCCCCTGCCGAGACGCGCGCGTGCGTCGGCGAGAGGCAGGTCGTCCCGGCCGAGATGCACGCCGTTTGCGCCGGCGGCGCGCGCGAGCTCCACGTCATCGTTGACGATAAAGACCACGCCGGTGCCGCGACAGAGCTTCGCAATCTCGATGGCTTCGCGAAGCCGCCGCGCGCGGCTCGAGCCTTTGTCTCGGTACTGAATGACCGCGGCGCCCCCCCGTATCGCCGCGGCCACCGCCGGAGCAAGCCTCGCCGTGCCGGCGCTCGTGATTGCGTAGAGCCCGCGCGGCAGACCGGGCGCAGAAGCTCGGTGGCTGGCCTCAGCCATGGTCGCTGCCGATGGACGGCAGGCGGCGCGGAATGTGCTGCCCCCCGCCGGGACGAAATGCATGTCGCAGGGCTTCGAAGGTAAACCGCTGCGCGCCCGCAACGGCCGCGCGCGGATTATTCCCATGCGCGAGCAGTGCGGCTATACCCGAGGCTAGCGTGCAGCCGGAGCCGTGGTAACGATGCGGCAGGCGCATCCAGGTGAAGTGCTTGACCTCGCCGCCGGCGTCGAACAGCAGGTTGTGCACCTCCGCCTCCTCTTCATCGCCGCCCTTGACGAGCACGTACCTGCACCCGCGTGCAATCAGCGCGCCGGCGCGTTCCGCATGATCGGCGTTGCCGGGCGCGAGCCTGCGGATCTCCTGCGCATTCGGAGTGAGCACAGTGGCGCGAGGCAGCAGGTCTTCGAGCAGGACATCGACGAGCGCCTCCTCGGCGAGCGCAGCGCCGCCGGCCGCGATCAGCACAGGGTCGAGCACCACCGGCATGTCGCCGACTTCGCCGATGAGCCGTGCCACGGCCCGACCGATCTCCACTGTGCCGAGGAGGCCAATCTTGATCGCTGCGACCGGCAGGTCTTCGAGGACGGCGCACGCCTGGGCCTCGACGAGGCCGGCGTCGACCGGGTTCACGCTGTAGGCATTACGAGTGTCCTGCACGGTGAGGCAGGTGACGACCACAGCCGGGTGCGCGCCCAGCGCCGTCAGGGCCTGAATGTCCGCCACGACGCCTGCGCCCCCGGACGGATCATTGCCCGCGATGACGAGCACCACGGGCGGCGTTTCCTGCCAATCGGTCGCTGTGCGCATGACGATCCGTGAGAATCCCGTTTTTCCAGCCGGATGTTGCCGTCACCGGCCGTTGAGGCTATTTCGAATCTGGCCGCCGTCGCGGCCGCGTGGATTTACGAGATAGCCTCATGTGAGAATACGCAATCCTGAGCAAAACTGAAGCGTGGCAATCCACCGGCGGCACGTTCCGGCCCGCGCAAGGCAGCACGACAACACCGGCGTCCTATGAAAGCATACATGTGTGTCATCTGTGGCTTCGTCTATGAAGAGGAGAATGGCGACCCGGAATCCGGCATCCCGCCCCGCACGCGCTGGGAGGATGTGCCGCTTTCCTGGCGCTGCCCAGACTGCGGCGCCGGCAAGGAAGACTTCGAAATGATCGAGATCTGACCGCCGGCCGCCGGAATCGGCGCGGTTCCTACAACCTTTCGACTTTGATCCCCCACTCGCGCAGCAACTCGATGACGCTGTCTTCGCCGATCAGGTGCAAGGCGCCCACGATCACCAGAATGTCCTGAGGCTCCTGCCTGAGCTTCGAGATCGGTTCGAGCCATCTGCGATTGCGGCGCACGACGAGATTCTCGTAAAGCACGGGATAGCCTTTCAGGCTGCCCAGCAATTCCTGCTCCAGATGGCCGGCATCGCCGGACTTCCAAGCGGTGAACAGCTTCTCCAGCTCGCCGTCCATCGTTGCCGCGTCATCGAGCGACTGCAGGAGGAACTTGCTTTGCATCTCCGGGCTCAGCTCGTCGAGTATCGCAAGCTGCGCATCGATTGTCTCCAGCCCTCGTACAGACTTGCCGTCGGCCGCGGCACGGCGGGCGAAGTGCTCGTCGATGCCGAATCGGGGATCGTAGCCCAGCTCGAGCAGCCTGAGCTGCACGACCGTGAGTGCCGCATACCAGGGCTCGATGTTGTTCAACTGTTCGATATCGATGCCGATTGCTTCGGCCTTCTCTTCTGCCGCGGCGTAGGCCTCTGCGCCAATGAGGCCCCGAAGCGTCTCACTCGGAGCGGCCATGCCGCGCGCGGTCATCACGCGCAGGGCCTCGAAAGGGTCGAGGTCGTCGAGGTCGATCTCCATGACCAGGCTATCGGCGGCGGCGTAAGTTTCATCGTAAGCGGCCGGCAGCGGGTAATCGGCCTCGCGCAGCACGTGGACCGAGCCCATCAGCCAGATGGTGTTGCGTTCGCCCTCGAGCTTCCAGATGAGCGGCACGCCGGCCGCAGCGTTGCCGGCCACGGCGAGCAAAGCGGCCGCCCACGCGCATCGTCGCAGCCGTGCCGCCGGCGGATCAGCGCGCATCGTCCGACAGCCGTCCGACCCGGGTCTCTATCGATCCATCGGCATGCAGCTCGAGCCACCGCCAGCCCGGGCCGGCACTGTCATAGCTGAACTCGAGGCTGGTCGGCTCGAACTGGGCGCTCGTGGAGGGCGTGCTCATCAGGCGCACGCCCGCGCGTTCCCGGTCCGATGCCTGGTGCACGTGTCCCCAGAGCACCGCGCGCACGTTGTCGTGCCGGTCGATGACGGACAGGAAATCGGCAGCATCGGCTAGCCCGACCTCATCGATCCATGGACTACCCATGGGCATCGGATGGTGATGCAGACAGACGAGCGCGTGCTTGCCCGAATGCGCGGACAGGAGGTGGTCGAGGCGCCCGAGCTCGTCTGCTCCGAGCCGGCCACCCGCGCTATTTTCCCGCCATGTATTGAGGAGAGGGATCGTCCAGTTGCCATAGCCCGCGACACCGCAAAAGGTAAAAGGGGGCATGGCAAGCAGCTCACGCATCAGCGCGGGATCGTCATGATTACCCGGAATGCAGTGCACCGGGAATCCGAATCCGGCCAAAGCATCGTGGAAGCGCTCGTAGCCGGCGCGAGTATGGTCCTGCACGAGGTCGCCGGTGGCGAGGATAGCGCGTGGCGGCCAGTGCTCTGCTTGCGCAGCGTCGAGCACCGCTCGCAGGGATCGGGCCGTGTTGACGCCACCGAGCTCGCCGTCATCGTCTGCGTATAGATGCGAATCGGTGATCTGCAGCAGGCGTATGGAACGGTTGCGCATCGATGCCTCGCCCGGCTGATATCATGGTTCGACCGTTACATGATAAAGGACCGCCGTCCGCCGGCACAGAAGCAGGAAGAAGATCTCATGTCCAAGCGCACCCTCGGATTGTCCGACGCCCTGTACGCCTACCTGCTGGATGCCTCGCTGCGCGAGCCGCCGGTGCTCAACGCCCTGCGCGAGGAAACGGCGCGGCTGCCCCAGTCGAACATGCAGATCGCCCCGGAGCAGGGGCAGTTCATGGCGCTGCTCACGAGGCTGACCGGCGCGCGCCGCTGCATCGAAGTGGGCGTGTTCACCGGATATTCGAGCCTCGCAGTCGCGCTCGCGTTGCCCGACGACGGGCGCATCGTGGCCTGCGACATCAGCGAGGAATGGACGCAGACTGCGCGGCGTTACTGGCGCGAGGCGGGCGTGGAGCACAAAATCGAGCTGCGCATCGCACCCGCGCTCGAGACCTTGCAGAAACTTCGCGACGGCGGCGGGGACGGCCGCTACGATTTCGCCTTTATTGACGCCGACAAAGTGAACTACGCTGCTTACTACGAGGAAATCCTGGAGCTGTTACGCCCTGGCGGACTCATTGCCATCGACAACACGCTCTGGGGCGGAAAAGTGGCCGATCGCGCTGATCAGGACACTGATACCGTGGCCATCCGCGACTTCAACGCGAAGCTCGCTGCCGACGAGCGCGTCGATCTGAGCCTAGTGCCGATCGCCGACGGCGTAACCCTGGCCCGCAAACGCT
Organism: Gammaproteobacteria bacterium; assembly: GCA_013817465.1. Lineage (GTDB taxonomy): Bacteria > Pseudomonadota > Gammaproteobacteria > Steroidobacterales > JACDCP01 > JACDCP01. The sequence goes on from JACDCP010000048.1 coordinate 5,656, forward strand.
AGGGAGGCCCCGACCCGCGCACTCCCGGCGTTGAGCGGCGCGCTGTCGTCGCTTCAGAAATTCCTCGGCTCTCTATCGCGTCCGCTCCAACGCCGAATGGACACGGCACCTTAATATCGATAGTGATCTGATTTGAACGGTCCGTCGGGCTCGACGCCGATGTATTTCGCCTGCCGCGGCGTCAGCTCGGTCAGCTTCGCGCCGATTTTCTCGAGGTGCAGTCTCGCGACCTTCTCGTCGAGATGCTTGGGCAGGATGTAGACGGCCTTGTCGTAGTTGTCGATGTTCTTCCACAGCTCGATCTGCGCCAGCACCTGATTCGTGAACGAATTGGACATGACGAAGCTCGGATGACCGGTGCCGCAGCCGAGGTTCACGAGCCGCCCGCGCGCCAGCAGAATGATGCGCTTGCCGTCGGGGAAGATGACATGATCGACCTGCGGCTTGATCTCTTCCCATGCGCATTCTTCGAGACCGGCGACGTCGATCTCGTGGTCGAAGTGACCGATGTTGCACACGATCGCCTGATTCTTCATCGCCGCCATGTGCTCGCGCGTGATGACGTGGTAATTTCCCGTCGCCGTCACGAAGATGTCGCCCTTGTCCGCGACATCGTCCAGGCGCACCACGCGATAGCCTTCCATGGCTGCCTGCAACGCGCAGATAGGATCGATTTCGGTGATCCAGACGGTCGCGCCGAGGCCGCGCAATGATTGCGCGCAGCCCTTGCCGACGTCGCCGTAGCCGCAGACGACGGCGATCTTGCCGGCGATCATGACGTCGGTGGCGCGCTTGATGCCGTCTACCAGTGACTCGCGGCAGCCGTAGAGATTGTCGAATTTGCTCTTGGTCACCGAGTCGTTGACGTTGATGGCGGCGAACGGCAACTCGCCGGCGCGCTGCATGTCGTACAATCGCTTGACGCCTGTCGTGGTCTCCTCGGTGACGCCCTGGATGTTGTCGCGGACGCGCGAGTACCAGCCCGGGCTGCTCTTGAGCCGTTTGCGCATGGCCGCATAGAGAGCCCGCTCTTCTTCGGACTCGGGATTGTCGAGCAGCGACGGATCCTGCTCCGCCTTCGCGCCCAGCGTCACCAGCAGCGTTGCATCGCCGCCGTCGTCGAGGATCATGTTCGGCGTGCCGCCATCGGCCCACTGCATGATCCGGTGCGTGTATTCCCAGTATTCCGGCAGGGTTTCTCCCTTGTACGCGAATACCGGGATGCCGCGCGCCGTGATGGCGGCCGCGGCATGGTCCTGGGTCGAATAGATATTGCACGAGGCCCAGCGTATTTCCGCGCCGAGCTCGGCGAGCGTCTCGATGAGCACCGCGGTCTGGATGGTCATGTGCAGCGAGCCTGCGATGCGTGCGCCTTTCAGCGGCTGCTGTTCCGCGTACTCCGCACGCACTGCCATGAGGCCGGGCATTTCGGTTTCGGCGATGGCGATCTCGCGGCGGCCCCAATCGGCGAGCCCGGGATCCGCGATCTTGAAGTCTTCGCTCAACGGAACGGCGGCGCGTGTGCTCATCGGTTCGTAGATTCCTTTGAAAAAAAGCTCAGGCAGCGGCGTCGATGCGCAGCTCTTCCGCCTTGTCGATGCGTTCCCAGGTGAAATCGGCATCCTCGCGGCCGAAATGGCCGTACGCAGCCGTAGCCTTGAAGATCGGCCGCACGAGATCGAGCATGCCGAGAATGCCGAAGGGCGTCAGGTCGAAATGCTGCTTGATGAGCCGCACGAGCTTCTCGTGTGAAATGCGGCCGGTGCCGAAAGTTTCCACGCTGATCGAGGTCGGCTCGGCGATGCCGATTGCATAAGAGACCTGTATCTCGCAACGGTCCGCGAGATCGGCAGCGACGATATTCTTCGCGACGTAGCGCGCCGCATAGGCCGCAGAGCGATCGACTTTCGACGGATCCTTGCCCGAAAAAGCGCCGCCGCCGTGGCGCGCCATGCCGCCGTAAGTGTCAACGATGATCTTGCGCCCGGTGAGGCCGCAATCGCCCAACGGGCCACCGACTACGAAGCGTCCCGTCGGGTTGATATGAAACCGCGTCTTCGGCCCAAGCCATTTGCCGGGGAAGACCGGCTTGATGATTTCTTCGAGCACGGCCTCGTGCAGCTCTTTCTGCGAGATATCGGCATCGTGCTGGGTCGACAGCACCACGGACTCGACGCCGGCGGGCTTACCGTTCTCGTAACGAAACGTGACCTGGCTCTTCGCGTCCGGCCTCAGCCAGGCAAGCTGGCCGCTCTTGCGGACTTCGGCCTGGCGCTTGACGAGACGATGCGCATAAGTGATCGGCGCAGGCATGAGCACGTCGGTCTCGTTGCTCGCATAGCCGAACATGAGACCCTGGTCCCCGGCGCCCTGCGCCCTCGCTTCGCCGCGGTCGACGCCCTGGGCGATGTCGCCGGACTGCTTGCCGATTGCGTTGACGACGGCGCACGTGGCGCCGTCGAAGCCCTTGTCCGAATGATCGTAGCCGATATCGAGGATCGTCCGGCGCGTCAGCGCCTCGAGATCGACCCAGGCGCTCGTCGAAACCTCGCCGGCGATGACCGCCATGCCGGTCTTGACCAGCGTCTCGCACGCCACGCGCGCGTTACGGTCCTTCTCGAGGATCGCATCGAGGACGGCGTCGGAAATCTGGTCCGCGATCTTGTCCGGGTGCCCTTCCGAGACGGACTCGGACGTGAACAGGTAGTCTTCGACCATTGCTTACACGTGCCTGCGGGAGGTGGAGAGCGCGCTAGTATAAACCCTCGTCTGCCGTCTTTCACTTTTGCGGCATCTGACATAACCTAGCGGTACTCCCGAGCCTCATGGTCTTCCCCGATGGCCCTCAATTCCCCGATCTGCGAGTTCGGCCGGCCGGCGGTCGATTTCGCGCTCGACGATGCCGACGGACGCCGCTGGACGCTCGCTGGCTGCCGCGGCGAGCGCGGCACGCTCGTCATGTTCATCTGCAACCACTGCCCTTTCGTGCAGGCCATACTCCAGCGCCTCGTGCGCGATACGCGCGAGCTGAGCGCGCACGGCATAGGCAGCGTGGCGATCATGCCAAACGACCCGACGCAGTATCCGGAGGACTCCGTCGAGAACATGCGCCGCATCGCGCACCGGGAGGATTTCCCGTTTCCGTATCTTATCGACGACACCCAGGAAGTAGCACGCTCGTACGGCGCCGTCTGCACGCCGGATTTCTTCGGCTACAACACCGATCTCGAGCTCCAGTATCGCGGCCGCCTCGATGCAAGCGGGCGCAAACCCGCCCCGCCCGATGCCCCGCGCGAGCTGTACGAGGCGATGCTGGAAATTGCGCGCACGGGTCGCGGGCCCGAGGAACAGGCGCAGAGCATCGGTTGTTCGATCAAGTGGATCGAATAAGGGCAACGCGGTTGCCCGCGCGCCGAGGGTAGGCGAAAATGCGCGCCCTTCGACCCCGGGAGTCCCAGATGCCGACGCGAAGAGCGCTGGCCAACGCCATCCGTGCCTTGAGCATGGATGCCGTGCAGAAGGCTGGCTCCGGCCATCCGGGCATGCCGATGGGCATGGCGGACATCGCCGAAGTGCTGTGGAACGATTACCTCAGGCACAACCCGGCAAATCCCCGCTGGCAGGATCGTGACCGTTTCGTCATTTCGAACGGGCACGGCTCCATGCTCCTCTACTCGCTCGCGCATCTCACGGGCTACGATCTGCCGCTGGCGGAACTCGAAAACTTCCGTCAATTCGGCTACCGCACGCCCGGGCATCCGGAGTACGAGCTCGACGCGGGCATCGAAACCACGACCGGTCCACTCGGCCAGGGACTTGCAAATGCAGTCGGCATGGCGCTCGCGGAGAAAGTGCTGGCGGCCACGTTCAATCGCAAGGGCTTCGAGCTCATCGACCATTACACTTATGTCTTCATGGGCGACGGCTGCCTCATGGAAGGCATTTCGCACGAGGCCTGCTCGTTCGCCGGCACGCAGGCGCTCGGCAAGCTGATCGGCTTCTACGACTCGAACGGTATTTCCATCGACGGCGAGGTGCAGGGCTGGTACACCGACGATACCGCGGCGCGCTTCCGTGCTTATCGCTGGCACGTAGTCGACGACGTCGACGGTCACGATTCCGACGCGATCCGCCGCGCTATCGATGAAGCGCGTACCGAGCGCAACCGCCCGTCGCTGATCATCTGCCGCACCATCATCGGCTTCGGCGCGCCGAACAAGCAGGGCACCGAGGCCACGCATGGTTCGCCGCTCGGCGAAGAGGAAGTGGCAAACGCCCGGCGCGAGCTCGGCTGGCCCCACGCGCCGTTCTTCGTGCCCGGGGAAATCCGCGAGGCGTGGGATGCGCGCGAGCGCGGCGCCGCGCTCGAGACGCGCTGGAATGAGCTGCACGCGAAGTACCGCAAGGCGCATCCAGAGCTCGCCAACGAGCTGGCCCGCCGTCTGCGCCGCGGGCTTCCGGCAGACTGGGCAAAAAAGGCCGAGAGCTTCATCGCGGCGCAAGCAGAGGCAGGCAAGGACGAAGCGACACGCAAATCATCGGAAGCCGCACTGAACGGCTTCGGGCCGCTGCTGCCGGAGTTGTTCGGCGGCTCGGCCGACCTGACCGGCTCCAACAATACTTTCTGGAAGGGTTCGAAGGCGGTGAGTGCCGGCGATGCGACCGGCAACTACATCTATTTTGGCGTGCGCGAGTTCGGCATGACCGCGATCCTCAACGGGCTTGCCTTGCATGGCGGCTTCATCGCCTATGGTGGCACGTTCCTGACGTTCTCGGATTACGCGCGCAATGCCGTGCGTATGGCGGCGCTGATCGGCGCGCCGACCATTCTCGTATACACGCACGATTCCATCGGGCTCGGCGAAGACGGGCCGACGCACCAGCCGGTCGAGCATCTGGCGAGCCTGCGGCTCATGCCGAACATGACGCTATGGCGGCCCTGCGACGCGGTCGAGACCGCGGTCGCCTGGCGCGACGCCATCGAGCGTAACAGCGGTCCGACCAGTCTCGTGCTCACGCGTCAGGGCCTTGTCCATCAGCCCCGCACCGACGCACAGATCGCAGCAATCCGTCGCGGCGGCTACGTGCTGAAGGACACCGGCGGGCCGCCGGAGCTGATCCTGATCGCCACCGGCTCGGAGGTGGACATGGCCGTGCAGGCAGCCGATCAGCTCGCGATACGCGGACGCAAAGTACGCGTTGTATCGATGCCGGGCGCGGAGATTTTCGACGCCCAGGATGGGGCTTATCGCGAATCGGTGCTTCCGGCCGCCTCGCGGCGGCGCATTGCGATCGAGGCCGGCGTGAGCGGTTACTGGTGGCGGTACGTCGGCGACGAGGGTCGCGTTATCGGCCTGGACCGGTTTGGCGCCTCCGCCCCGGCGAAAGTTCTGTTCGAGCATTTCGGATTCACAGCCCGACACATCGTGGAAGTCGCCGAGGCGATGTTCGATGCATGATGGTCAATTCATCGAGAGGCACGCATGGCAGTTAAAACAGCAATCAACGGTTACGGGCGCATCGGCCGGAACATTCTGCGCGCCCTTTACGAGTCGGATCGCACGGGCGAGATCGAGATCCTGGCTGTCAACGACCTCGGTGACGCCGAAACCAATGCGCACCTGACCCGCTACGACACTGCGCACGGGCCGTTTCCGGGCGAAGTTTCCGTGGACGGAGACAAGCTGATCGTCAACGGCGATCGCATTCACGTACTCGCCGAGCGCGATCCGGCGAAGCTGCCATGGGGCAAGCTCGGCGTCGAGGTCGTCTTCGAGAGCACCGGCCTGTTCGCCAGCAAGGAGAAGGCATCCGCGCACCTGAAAGGGGGCGCGAAGAAGGTCATCATTTCCGCGCCCGCCGGCACCGGTGTCGATGCCACCATTGTGTACGGAGTGAACCACCAGATCCTCAAAGCGAGCGACACGGTCATCTCGAATGCCTCCTGCACGACCAACTGCCTGGTGCCGCTCGTCAAGCCGCTGCACGATGCGATCGGCGTCGAGCGCGGTCTCATGACGACCATTCATTCCTATACGAACGATCAGGTCCTGACGGACGTTTTTCACGAGGATCTGCGGCGCGCCCGGTCGGCGACCATGTCGCAGATTCCGACCAAGACCGGTGCCGCGGCCGCCGTAGGCCTCGTGTTGCCCGAGCTCGACGGCAAGCTCGACGGCTACGCCGTACGCGTGCCGACGATCAATGTCTCCCTGGTCGACCTGACCTTCACGGCCGGGCGCGAGACGAGCCGGGAGGAGATCGACCGGATCATGCGCGAGGCGTCCGAAGGCGCCCTGAACGGCATCCTGGCTTACAACGACGGGCCGTTGGTTTCCGTCGACTTCAACCACAACCCCGCGTCGTCCATTTACGATGCAACGCTTACCAAGGTCATCGACGGCAGGCTGGTCAAGGTCTGCGCCTGGTACGACAACGAATGGGGCTTCTCGAACCGCATGCTGGATACTGCCATCGCATTCGCCAATGCTCGCTAGGCGCGCGGGGTGGCGGGTTGAAACCCGCCCTGCAAAACGCGCGCATGGTTTCCATTGCAGGGCCGGCTTCAGCCGGCCATCCGCATGAACATGCTGAAGATGACGGAGCAGGATCTTTGCGGCAAGCGCGTGCTGATCCGCGAAGACCTCAACGTGCCGGTCAAGGATGGCAAGGTGACCAGCGACGCGCGCATCCGGGCAGCGCTAGGCACCATCCAGGCGGCGCTCGACGCCGGCGCGGCGGTCATGCTGCTGTCCCATCTCGGGCGCCCGATCGAGGGCGAGCGGGATGAGGCGTTTTCATTGGCGCCGGTCGCTGCGCGGCTGTCCGATTTGCTCGGCCGCAAGGTTGAGCTGGCGCGCGACTGGCTGAATGGCGTCGCGATCGAGCCGGGCGAGGTCGTGCTCTGCGAGAACGTGCGCTTCAACCACGGCGAGAAGGCGAACGATGCGGAACTCGCGCGCCGCATGGCAGCCCTTTGCGATGTGTTCGTCATGGACGCATTCGGCACGGCGCATCGCGCGCAGGCGAGCACGCACGGTGTTGCCGCGCACGCGCCGCTTGCCTGCGCCGGGCCGTTGCTGGTCAACGAGCTCGAGGCTCTGCATCGCGCGCTCGACGAGCCGAGCCGCCCATTTGTTGCCATCGTCGGCGGCGCAAAGGTCTCGACCAAGCTCAAGGTGCTCGACGCGCTTGCCCGAAAAGTCGATCAACTCATCGTCGGCGGCGGCATTGCGAATACGTTCATCGCTGCGGCGGGACACGAGGTCGGCCGTTCGCTGCACGAACCGGATTTCATCGCCGAGGCAAAACGCCTGGTAGCCAGGAGCGACGACGCGGCCGACATCCCGTTGCCGACCGACGTCGTCGTGGCCACGGAGCTCGCGGAGTGCGCGGAGGCCGACGTCAAGGCGGTCGATGCGGTGACCGGCGACGAAATGATTCTCGACGTCGGGCCGGACACCGCCGAAATGTTCGCACGGATTCTCGCTGGCGCGGGCACCATTGTCTGGAACGGACCGGTCGGCGTGTTCGAATACGATCAGTTCGGCGAGGGCACACGCGTGCTTGCCATGGCAATCGCCGAGAGCCCGGCATTTTCTATTGCCGGCGGCGGCGACACCCTCGCGGCCGTCGAGAAGTACAATGTCGGCGAGCGGATTTCCTATATCTCCACCGGCGGCGGCGCCTTCCTCGAGTTCCTCGAGGGACGAAAGCTGCCCGCCGTCGAGATCCTCGAGCGGCGCGCGGAAAATCCGGAAACCGGGCGTCAGATCGCTGATTCGCCGCAACGACAGCCGTGAGTCGAATGACGCGAATCAGCAGTCCCACCCCGAGTTTTGAGCGATGAGCAGCCGCAGCATGCTGAGACGCACCAAGATCGTCGCCACCCTCGGGCCGGCGACCGACGAGCCCGAGGTTCTCGCCGAGCTGCTGCGCGCCGGGGCCAACGTCGTGCGCGTCAACTTCTCTCACGGGA
>JACDCP010000049.1 GCA_013817465.1 Gammaproteobacteria bacterium
GGGCGAGAGGCCAGCGACGCGCGGTCGGTCGGGAGGAGACGGCAACGGACGGGTATAATCCGCGCCTCATGTCACTCGCTTTCGTTTTTCCCGGCCAGGGCTCGCAGTCAGTCGGCATGCTCGAGGCGCTCGCCGAAGCCGAGCCGCTGATAGCCGAAACCTTCGCGGAAGCCTCCCGAGCGTTGGGCTACGATCTCTGGACGCTTACACAGCAGGGTCCGGAGGCAGACCTGAACGCCACTCACAAGACTCAGCCGGCCATGCTGGCTGCAGGTGTCGCTGTCTGGCGGGTCTGGGAAGCGGCGCGGGGCGAACGCCCTGTGGCGCTGGCCGGCCATAGCCTCGGCGAGTTCACGGCCTTGGTGTGCGCGGGGGCAATCGAATTCGACGCGGCCTTGCGGCTGGTCGAATATCGCGGCCGGCTCATGCAGGCGGCCGTGCCGGAAGGCGAGGGCGCGATGGCCGCAATTCTCGGTATGGATAACGATGCGGTGCGGGCCGTCTGCACCGAAGTCGCCGGGCAGGAAATCGTGGAGGCCGTCAACTTCAATGCGCCGGGCCAGGTGGTTATCGCCGGTCACGCGACGGCTGTCGCACGCGCTATCGATGAGGCTCTCGCGCGAGGCGCGAAGCGTGCCGTAATTCTGCCGGTGAGCGTGCCTTCACATTGCGCACTCATGCGCGACGCCGCGGAACGTCTGGCGGCGAAACTCGAGGAGGTAGACCTCAAGCCTCCCACGATCACCATCCTGCACAATGTCGACGCGAGTGAGCATTTGCAACCCGGAGCGATCCGCGACGCACTGGCAAAACAACTCTACCGTCCTGTGCTCTGGGTCGACAGCGTGGAGGCGCTGGTGTCGCGCGGTGTGGACCGGATTATCGAGTGCGGCCCGGGCAAGGTCCTGCAGGCACTCGTCAAACGCATCGATCGCTCCCTGCAGGTATCGGCGATTTACGATTCGCGGACGCTCGCTCTCAACACCGACCATGTCCATGGCTGACAAGTCACTCGATGGTGACGTCGCGCTGGTCACGGGTGCGAGCCGCGGCATCGGGCAGGCCATCGCTCTCGAGCTTGCCCGCCAGGGCGCTATCGTGATCGGCACCGCGACCAGCGATGACGGCGCCGAGAGCATCACTGCACGGCTGTCGCGCGTTGCGGGGCGCGGCATCCGCCTCGATGTGTGTGACAGCGCTTCCGTCGACGCAGCCCTCCGAGATATATCGGGCAGCGAGGGCGCTCCGCTGATCCTGGTCAACAACGCAGGCATCGCTCGGGACAATCTGCTGCTGCGCATGCAGGCTGACGAGTGGGACGCCATCATCGACACGAATCTGTCCGCCATTTACCGGACATCCAGAGCCTGTCTGCGCGGCATGATGAAGGCGCGCCGCGGACGCATCATCAATATCGGTTCGGTAGTCGGCTCGATGGGAAACGCGGGTCAAGTGAACTATGCTGCGGCCAAAGCCGGTCTGATCGGTTTTTCGAAAGCGCTTGCGCGAGAGGTCGGCTCGCGCAATATAACAGTGAACACTGTCGCACCGGGCTTCATAGAAACAGACATGACGCGAGCGATGAGCGAGGCGCAACGTGAAAGCCTGCGCGGCCGGATTCCTCTGCAGCGCCTCGGCGAGCCGGCCGACATCGCCGCGGCGGTCGCGTTCCTGGCCTCGCCGGCGGGCGCTTATATCACCGGAGAAACGCTGCACGTGAACGGCGGCATGTATATGATGTGACACGGCGGGCAAGCCATGTAGCGTGTCCCCATCGATTCACATACAATACCGCACTGCCCGAAGAACCACCGGCATCACTCCTGAGAGGAAAGTCAGACATGAGCAGTGTCGAAGAACAGGTCAAGAACATCGTCGCGGAGCAGCTTGGCGTCAAAGAAGAAGAAGTCACAAACGACGCCTCGTTTGTCGACGATCTCGGCGCCGACTCTCTGGACACCGTGGAACTGGTGATGGCGCTCGAGGAAGAATTCGAAACCGAGATTCCCGACGAGGAAGCGGAAAAGATCACTACCGTCCAGCAGGCGATCGATTACGTCAAGGAACACACGCGCGGCGCCTGACGCGCGGCTTCCATCCGTCCGCATAGCCGCCGGATCGTCGGCCCAGCGTATTACGAATTGAATGTTGTCCAAGAAGCGCGTCGTCATCACCGGCCTGGGGGTCGTTTCGCCGGTCGGTAACTCGGTCGACGCGGCCTGGGCGGCATTGCTAGCGGGCCGCAGCGGCATCGGTCCGATCACGCGTTTCGACGCGTCGAAGTTTCCAACCCGCATCGCAGGCAACATCAAGGATCTGGATGCCTCGGCGTACATCCCGCCCAAGGATGCGCGCAAGATGGATGCCTTCATCCATTACGGGATCGTCGCTGCCGGTCAGGCCATCGACGACGCCGGCATCGAGGTGAACGAAACCAACGCGCACCGCATCGGCGTCGCCATGGGCTCCGGTATCGGCGGCATCGAGACCATCGAGCAGAATTTCGCGAAGTATCTCGAGAGCGGCTCGCCGCGGCGCATTTCGCCGTTCTTCGTGCCCGGCAGCATCATCAATATGATCTCGGGGCACGTGTCGATCCGCTATGGCATGACCGGACCGAACGTCGCGCTCGTGACCGCCTGCACGACCGGCACGCATTCGATAGGCATGGCGGCGCGCACGATCGCATACGGCGATGCCGACGTCATGGTGGCGGGCGGTGCCGAAATGGCTACCACACCGCTCGCGCTCGGTGGTTTCTGTTCGGCGCGTGCGCTGTCCACGCGCAACGACGATCCGGAAGCCGCCAGCCGGCCGTGGGACCTCGAGCGCGATGGTTTCGTTTTGAGCGATGGTGCGGGGTGCGTCGTGCTGGAGGAATACGAGCACGCGCAGAAGCGCGGCGCTGCCGTGTATGCCGAGCTGATCGGCTTCGGCATGAGCGGTGACGCGCACCACATTACCGCGCCCCCGGAGAACGGCGAGGGTGCGCGCCTGTGCATGGCCAATGCGATTGCCGATGCGGGTATTGCGCCGGAAGATGTCGACTACATCAACGCCCACGGCACCTCGACGGAGGTCGGCGACAAGGCCGAGACCGTCGCGATCAAGCGCGCATTCGGTGAACACGCCGCCAGGCTCATGGTCAGCTCGACCAAATCGATGACCGGGCATCTGCTGGGGGCCGCGGGGGGTGTCGAGGCGGTATTCAGCGTGCTCGCCATACGCGATCAGGTCGCGCCGCCGACGATAAACTACGAGCATCCGGATCCGGAATGCGATCTCGATTACGTGCCGAATACGGCGCGCGAGGCGCGCATTGACGTCGCGCTGTCCAACTCCTTCGGCTTCGGAGGCACCAACGGCACGCTCGTGTTCCGCGCTTTGCGTTGAACCGCATACAGCCACTGGACTTCGCGCCGGACCTCCTAGCGCTCCACGCGAAGCATCCGGAGCGCTATCCTTATCTGCTCGAGAGCGCCGCGCCGCCGCACGGGCGGTTCGACATCCTGTTCGCGTTTCCCGGTGAAAGCTTGATCCTGCACGCGGACGGCCGACTGGTAGCGCCGGTCGCCGGATTATCCGACAACGATTTCTTCGATGCGCTCGACGTCTGGTGGCGCATGGAGCAATGCGAGCCTGCGGACGAAGTGACGCCGTTTACCGGCGGCTGGTTCGTTTATCTGGGATACGAGCTCGCCGCACAGGTCGAGCCGAGGCTTACGCTGCGGCCTTCGAATGTGCTGCCAGTGGCGTTCGCGACGCGAATCCGGGCTGCACTCGTCCGCGATCGGGCGACGCAGCGCAGCTGGTCGGTCGTCGAGGTCGGCGCGGACGATTCTGCCGCGTGCATGCGCGCGGATCTGACCGGGTGCGCAGCGGCTGCGCACCCGTGGTCCGAATCATTGCGAACGTGTTCCGACGCGGTTGGGCGGGTTGCAACCGGCCGGGCGTCGATGCGCATCGAGGAGGAGCCGGCCGCTTGTTTCTTCGAAGCAGTCGGGCGCGCGCAGTCTTACATCGAGGCCGGCGACGTGTACCAGGTCAACCTGTCACGCGCCTGGTCGGCTGAGACGGCAAACCTCGATGCCGCAGACGTCTATCGCCGTCTGCGCGCAACGAATCCCGGTCCATTTGCCGGACTCGTCCGCTGGCGTGACGTGGCGATCATCAGCTCGTCGCCGGAACGGCTGCTGCGCATCCGCGGCAACGTCGCCGAATCCCGCCCGATCGCGGGCACCCGGCCGCGCGGCGCTTTGCCGGATGCCGACCGCCGCCTGTCGGAGGAGCTCATCGCCCATCCCAAGGAACGCGCCGAGCACATCATGCTCATCGATCTGGCGCGCAACGACCTCGGCCGCGTCTGCCGGCCGGGCTCCATCGAAGTCAATGAGCTGATGGCGGTCGAGTCGTACGCGCATGTGCATCACATCGTCTCGAATGTGCGGGGTCTGCTGCAGGACTCGGCGACGCCGGGTCGGGCAATGCGCGCGATGTTTCCGGGCGGCACGATCACAGGCTGCCCGAAGCTGCGCTGCATGCAGATCATCGACGAGCTGGAAGGGGTTCCGCGCGGCGCCTACACGGGATCCATCGGTTACCTGAACCGGGACGGAAGCTGCGACCTCAACATTCTGATTCGCACGCTGGTGCAACGCGGCTCCCGCATCAGCCTGCGGACCGGGGCCGGCATCGTCGCCGATTCCGACGCCAGGCACGAGCTCGAGGAATGTCGCGCGAAGGCGCGTGGACTGCTGCTCGCGCTGGAGCCTGATCCAGCGTGATGCGCTGGCTCATCAACGGGAAGAGCGCGGTGCAGCTCGATGCGGCGGATCGCGGCCTGCACTACGGCGACGGCGTGTTCGAGACCATGGCGCTCCGGGATGGCATCGTTCGCTTTCATGAGCGTCACCTGCGGCGACTTGCATACGGCTGTGAGCGTCTGCGGATCGAGCCGCCGCCACAGGGGACGCTCGAGCGTGAAATTGCCGAATTGACGGCCGGAACACCGAGTGGCGTCGTGAAGCTCGTCGTCACGCGCGGGACGGCTGGACGTGGCTATGGCACGCGCCGGACGAGCGCACCGACTCGTGTATTATCGCTGCATGACGATCGCGTCACGCCAGCGAGCTTTTATCGCCATGGTGTCCGGCTGCGTTTCTGCACGACGCAGCTCGGGCGCAACCGCGCTCTGGCAGGCGTCAAGCATCTGAACCGGCTCGAGCAGGTGCTGGCGCGACTGGAAGCGGACGATGACCAGGCGGATGAGGGTCTGATGCTCGACGAGACCGGGCGGGTCATCTCTGGCACGATGACCAACCTGTTTCTGGTGCGCGGCGGGAGCCTGATCACGCCGGCTCTCGAGGATTGCGGCGTCGAGGGCATCATGCGCGGGGTGGTTCTGGAGTCGGCGGTGTCAGCCGGTTTCGAGACCAGGATCTGCGACGTCCGCCGCGACGACGTGGAAGCAGCGCAGGAGTTGTTCGTGACAAATGCGCTCATCGGTATCTGGCCGGTGCGCGTCTGCGCCGGCCACCCGCTCGAACCCGGCACGGTGACGCGGAATCTGATGGACCGGCTTGCAGCGCAGGGCTTGCGGGAATGCGCCGTCTAGCCGCGCTGTCGGGCGGTTTGCTCGCGCTCGCCGGACTGGCGGCGGTCGCCGCATGGATCTTCGGTCAGCGATATCTCCAGATGCCGCTGCCGATCGGGCATGCTGCACAAGTCGTCAATATCCGGTCGGGCGCTTCCCTGATTGCGAGCGCCGAGGCGATGGCGGACCAGGGTGTGCTCTCGCATCCGCAGGTCTTTGCCTGGTACGCGCGCCTGCGGGGCGACGGTCGCGACATCAAGGCGGGCGAGTATCGCATCGATCCGGGAACCACTCCGCGCGCGTTGCTCGATCAGCTCGTCTCGGGAGGAGTGCTCCTGCATGCGTTGACGGTGGTCGAGGGATGGACGTTCGATCAGATGCTGGTCGCCATACGCGCGCATCCCGCCATACAGCAGACTCTCCGCAGGCACGACAGGGCCGCGATCATGGCCGAGCTGGGCGAGGCCGGACGGCATCCAGAAGGGCTGTTTTTTCCGGAGACCTATCGCTTTCCACGCGCTACCACCGACCTGACGCTGCTGCGCCAGGCGCGCACGCTCATGGATCAACGTCTGGAGGCTGCATGGGCGGCGCGCGCCCCAGGACTTCCGCTGGAAACGCCTTACTCCGCGTTGATCCTGGCCTCCATCGTGGAAAAGGAAACCGCGCTCGAGGCCGAGCGCACGCTCATCGCAGGCGTGTTCGCGCGTCGCCTGGAGCGGAACATGCGGCTGCAGACGGACCCGAGCGTGATCTACGGCATCGGCGACGGCTTCGATGGCGACATCCGCCGGCGCGACCTGAGCCGCGACACGCCGTATAACACTTATACGCGCGGCGGCCTGCCGCCGACGCCCATCGCTCTGCCGGGCGCGGCATCACTGGAGGCCGTCATGCATCCGGCGCCCGGAGAGACGCTGTATTTCGTGGCCACCGGCGCGGGCGATGGCAGCCATTATTTTTCGACCACGCTCGCGGAGCACAATGAGGCCGTGCAGCGGTTGCTCGCCAGGCGGCGCAATCTGTGACCGGGAAATTCATCACCCTGGAAGGCATCGAAGGCGTCGGCAAGTCGACCGGCATGGATTTTCTGCGCCGCCGGCTGCAGGCCCGCGGCATCGATGCGTTGACGACGCGGGAGCCGGGCGGCACACCGCTCGCCGAAGCGATACGCAGCCTGGTCGTGGAAGCCGGGGAGGAAACGATGCCGGCGCTTTGCGAGACGCTGCTGATGTTCGCCGCGCGCGCGGCGCATCTGGCTAACCGGATCCGCCCGGCGCTCGGGGCGGGCCGCTGGGTGCTGTGCGATCGGTTCAGCGATGCGACTTATGCCTACCAGGGCGGGGGTCGCGGCATTCCGGCCGAGCGCATCCGGGCATTGCACGACTGGGTGCATGCAGGGCTCGATCCGGATCTCACGCTGCTGCTCGACGCGCCGGTCGCAGTAGGGCTGGCGCGGGCCAGCGAACGCGGTGGGAATCGCGCCAGTGATCGCTTCGAGCGCGAACGCCAGGAGTTCTTCGAGCGCGTGCGTGCTGTGTATCTGGATATCGCGCGGGCCGAGCCCGCCAGGGTCTGCGTCATCGATGCCGGGCGGCCGCAGCCGGAAGTGCAGGCCGCACTCGGCGCCGCAGTGGACCGTCTGCTGGCATGAGCGCGCCGGATTTTCCGTGGCAGAAACCGCTGCGCGAGCGCATGCGGCGCGCGTTGCTGCAGCAGCGCATGCCGCATGCGCTGCTGCTCGAGGGTCCGGAGGGTCTCGGCAAGCGACCGTTCGCCGGCTGGGTGAGCTTGCTGGTGCTCTGCGAAGCGCCGGCTGCCGAGACGGAGACGCGACCTTGCGGCAAGTGTCGTTCCTGCCGCTGGATCGCCGCAGGAACGCACCCGGACGCATTCGACCTGCAGCCGGAGGAAGACAAGAAGTGGATCGCCATCGAGCAGGTCCGCGAGCTCGTTGAAAAATTGAGCCTCAAGAGTTTCGCACGCAAGGGCAAGGTTGCCGTCATCTGGCCCGCGTCGAGCCTCACGTCGAACGCCGCGAACAGTCTGCTGAAGACGCTCGAGGAACCGACGTCCGGCACCCTGCTGATGTTGATCACGTCGCGGCCGGCGCGACTGCCGGCCACGATTCGCAGCCGATGCCAGCGGCTTCGGTTCACGGTGCCGCCGCCGGCAGAGGCTTCCGCCTGGCTGACGGCGCAGAATGAGGGGACAGATTGGCCTCGATTGCTGGAGCTCGGCGGCGGAGCGCCGCTCGCGGCGCTCGCGCTTCACGAGGCCGGCTTTGCCGAGCTCGATGGCAGCTTTCGCGCGGATCTCGAGGCGCTCATTCTGCGACGCCAGGATCCGCTCAGCGTTGCCGGCCGCTGGAGTCACTGCACGCCAGAAACCTGCCTCGGCTGGCTCGAGAACTGCACGCGGCGCCTCATCATCGGCCGGTTCAGTGCAGTCGGGGAACCGGCCGGCGCCGGCTTGCAAAAGGCCGCGAAGAGCCTGAAACTCCAGCGCTTGTTTCTTTACCTCGATCAGGTCAACGCGGCTCGCGCGGCGCTCGACAGCCCGCTGAACTGGCAGCTCGCGCTCGAATCGCTGTTGATTCCGTGGAGTGACGAGTTGCGGCCGCTGGAGGAAAACCCGATCTTCGGATGAGCGAACACCTATGAGCAAACCGGGGCTTCTCACGCTGACCATCAAAGACAAGAGCGCGTTGTACCTTGCTTACATGCCGTTCATCCGCAACGGCGGCCTGTTCATTCCCACCCACAGCGATTACAAGCTTGGCGATGAAGTATTCATGCTGCTGAATCTCATGGGCGAGGAGGAAAAGCTGCCGGTTGCGGGCAAGGTCATCTGGTTGACGCCTAAAGGGGCTCAGGGCAAGCGCACGGCCGGCATCGGCGTGCAGTTCAGCGAGCAGGACCGCGGCAACACGCAGAAGAAGATCGAGAATTATCTGGCCGGAGCGCTCGGCGGCGACAAGCCAACCCATACGATGTAGGCCAGAATGTATTCCGCCGCCGACATCAGGCCGGACGCTTGAACGTGACGACGCGGTAGACGTAGGCGAGCACGATCAGCACGACGACGACCGTGGACACCGGCCCGAGATAGCTTCCGATGTTTTCGTATTGATCACCGAGCAGAAAGCCGGCCCGGGCCAGCAATCCCGTCCATAGCAGCGTCCCGGCGGCCGAGCAAAGCAGAAACGCCGGAAGCTTCATCCGTGCGACTCCCGCGGGCACCGAGATGAGTGTGCGCACGGTCGGAATCAACCGGCCGGCGAACACGGTCTTGCCGCCGTGATGCCCGAACCAGCGCAGGGCCGTCTCGATTTCGCTGCTCGAAACCGCGAGCCAGCGGCCATGCCGCGAGGCGAGACGTTTCAGTCTCGCATCGCCGAGAAACCTGCCGGCGTAATACCAGGGCAATGCCCCGAGCAGCGAGCCCAGGGTACCGGCCAGAACCACGCCGGCGAAATTGAGCTCGCCGCGCGCAGCGGTGAATCCCGCGGCGGGCATGACCAGCTCCGACGGGATGGGTGGGAAGACGTTCTCCAGAAACATCAGCAGCACGATGCCGGCGTAGCCCATGCCGGCGATGGTGTCGCTGATCCAGGGGAACATGATTGAAGTGACTCGCGAGCCGGCGGCAGCAAGACCGCCTCGAGGGAGCCCGGACTCTAAGCCGCGTCTGCGCCGGACATCGTCAATCCGCCTTCGAGCACATAGGTGTCGAAGCCGCGCCCGTTCAGAATGAACGAGCCGGCCGAGCTGCGCCGGCCTGTATCGCAGCAGACGACATACTTGCGGTCGGGATCGAGCGTCTTGAGCTTGAGCCGGATGAAATAGAGGGGCATGTTGATGGCATCTTCCTGATGATAGTTCTCGAACTCGCTGGGCAGGCGCACGTCGAGCCAGGTACCGCCCTCGGCGACGATCCGTCTCGCTTCCTCGTAGCTTACCCAGTCGAGCAGCGGCTCGTTGAGCAGCGTGTTGAAGTCGTCCTTGCCGAGCCGCATCAGCGAGCCGTCGGTGGCCATGGTCACGGTCGCATTGCGCTTTGCATCGGAGATCAGGGCCTCCTCGCCAAACGTGTCACCCACGCCGAGCTGCGCCAGCTTGATGCCTTCCTTGTTGAGCGGTGTCTCCCGCGTGACGGCGCACTGGCCGCTGGTGATAGCATAAAAGTAATCGCCATCATCTCCCTGCTTGAGCACCATATCGCCCGCTTTGTACTGCACTTGCTGCATGCGCAGAAAGATCGCCTGAATGTTGGCCGGCGGGATCTTGTGAAACGCCTCGGTGCGCAGAAGCGTCGTCATCCAGTCGTCTTCGTCGGTGCCGGCCGCATTGCGCAGCTCGGATACCTCATAGGAACCGGTCTGATCCCAGGTCAGCATGACATCGAGCAGATCGCTGTCGATGGCGATGTAGCTGACCCGGCTGAGCGCGCGCGCGCTTTCGCGGCGCGGGAACATCGGCGAAAGCGGATTCGCGGCCTCTTTACTGCCGCCGGCGACTGTTCTGACGACCTTGCCATCGACCAGCAGCTCGACCTCGCCCTCCAGCATGTAAATGGTCCGGCGTTTCTCGTCACCCTGCTTGAACAGGAAACGGCCTTGATGCAGCGTCTGCACGTAAGTCTTGTTGGCCAGCGCCTGAACATTCTCCGCCTTGAGACCGTTGATGGGAGAAAAGGTCTTCAGCTGACTCATTCCCACCTTTTCGTTTTCCATCGTCTTCCTTTGCAAATCAGTGAGCATGCGCAACGCTTCTGGCAGCCTGCCAGGCGATACAGGGATGTATCGCAATCTGCTAGTTTAGCGTCTTTCCGCCACCTGTCATCTGTTGTCTGGCATCTGTTTCGGCACCGGTTTCGGCCGGCGGTCGTCGCCGATGTGCACATAGGTGATGGCTGCCTCTGCCACCTTTATCTCGCGCGCCGGACCGGGCCCGAGTCGTTCCGCATACATGTCGACACTCACCTTGAGAGAGGTGGTGCCGACGCTCTCGACGCGGCTGAAGAACGACACGACGTCGCCGACGTACACGGGCTTCAGAAAATTGAAGCCGTTGACCGCGACAGTCACGACCTTGCCGCCGGCGCGCCGATAGGCGCGAATCGAGCCCGCGATGTCGGCGTGCGACATGAGCCAGCCACCGAAGATGTCGCCGAGGCCGTTGGTGTCACGCGGCATGGCGAGCGTGCGCACAGCCGGGTCGCCGGCCGGCTTTCGCGAGATTCGTTTGGTCACATTCCGGGCCGCTCTTCACTCAGCTCGCGCCAGCCATCGCTCGGGCTGAACCGGGAACCATAGCGCGTTTCGAGCTCGGCCAGGCGGGTGACGATCCGCTCGATGCCACGCTCGCGGGCGTAGTGAATCGGCCCGCCGCGGAAGGGTGCGAAGCCGGTGCCGAAGATCACGCCGGCATCGAGCAGGTCGGCATCGGCAATGACCTTGTCGTGATAGCAGGCGGCCGCCTCGTTCAACAGTGGCAGCATGAGGCGATCCTCCAGGTCGGGCCAGTCCCCGGCGTCGCGCGGCGGCTTCCTGACCGGCTTGCCGTCACGATACTCGTAAAAGCCCTTGCCGGACTTGCGGCCGAGCTCCTGGCGCTCGACCTTTTCTTCGAGCGGCTTCGGCACCGTCAAGTCGAAGGCCTCGCCGAGAATGCGCGCGACATGAAGGCCGACGTCGAGACCGACGGTGTCCGCCAGCTCGATCGGGCCCATAGGCATGCCGAAATCCGTCGCGGCCCGGTCGATGACTTCGTAAGCCACGCCTTCGTCCGCAAGCAGAATCGCCTCCATGAGATACGGCATGAGCACGCGATTCACGACGAAGCCGGGCGCGCTCTTGCAGGGCAGCGGCAGGCGATCGATGCGGCGCGCGAATGAAAGACCCCTGGACACTTCGTCCCCATGTGTCTGCGCGGTATGGATGACCTCGACGAGCGGCATCTTCGCCACCGGGTTGAAAAAGTGCAACCCAATCAGGCGATGCGGATCGGCAAGCGCCGAACGCAGGGTTTCGAGGCGGATGCTCGATGTGTTCGTCGCCAGCACCGACTGGGCTTTCATCTTCGGCTCGATCTGCCTGTACAGCTTCTGCTTGGCTTCCGCGTCCTCGAAAATCGCCTCGATGACGACGTCTGCGTCGGCCACGCTGCTGCCTTCGATATCCGCTCGCAGACGCGCGGTCGCCTTGCTCACGGCATCTTCGTCGTGCAGCATTTTGCGGAACAGCGCCTGGGCGCGCTCGAGCGCCGGCTCGACATACTTCATTTCGCGGTCCTGCAGGGTCACCTGCAGGCCTCGCAACGCGCACCAGGCGGCGATGTCGCCTCCCATGACACCAGCGCCCACCACGTGCACGTGTCGAATGTCGTGCTTCTTGCCGGCACCGAGGGCCTTCAACCGGTCCTGCAGCAGAAATACGCGAACGAGGTTGCGGGACGTGTCCGTGCACATCAGCCGGGCGAATGAGCGCGCCTCCTCATCATATTTGCGCGCTTCGGCATCTGCGCCGTGACGGCGCCACAGCTCGATCAGCGCATAAGGCGCGGGATAATGCCGGCGCTTCACCCGCATCGCGACCTGACGCTCGAGAATTCGACTGACCAGCGCACGCGCAGGGGCGAGCTCCAGGAATCGGTTCAGGATACCCGCCGTCTTCTTTCCCGGCGGGTGCAGCGCCAGGTTGCGTGCCGCCGCCTCGAGCTCGGATGCCGGCACGACACGGTCGACGAGGCCGATTTTCAATGCCCTGTCCGGCCGCATGGTGCGGCCCGTCAGCATCATCTGCATGGCCTGGAGCACGCCGATCGTGCGTATCGACCGAACCGTTCCGCCGAAGCCGGGATGCACACCGAGCTTGACCTCGGGGAAGCCGAGACTCGCAGCCGGATCATCGACCAGCACCCGATAGTCGCAGGCGAGCGCCATCTCGAGCCCGCCGCCGAGTGCAAAGCCGTTCACGGCCGCCACGGTCGGGCAGGGGAGCGCCTCGAGGCGATCGAAAATTTTCTGCCCCCCGCGCACGGCCGCGTAGGCTTCGTCCTCGGTCGTCAAACTGGTGAATTCCTTGACGTCAGCGCCGGCAATAAAGCCGCCGGATTTTGCCGAGGCAAGCACAAGTGCTTTCGGCGGCCGTGATTCGAGCGTCGCGAGTTGCGCGTCGAGCTCGCGCATGACATCGGCAGCGAGCACATTGGTGCCCGTGCCCGCCTTGTCGAGGCGCAGCCAGGCCACACCATCGCCCTCCCGGTCTATGCGCCAGTGCGTGAAATTCTCTACGTTATTCATAGGCGCGCTCCGGTCCGGGCTCAGGCCGCGGCTCTCGATCCGCGGACGATCTCGAAATCGCAAACCAGCGGAAGATGATCAGAAAAGTGTACCTGCGGGATCTCGAACTGTGTCACTTCGACGCCGTCGCCATAGAGGATGAAATCGAGCTCCTTGCGCGGCGCGCGGCTGGGGTAGGAGGGTAGCCCGTCGGTATTCGCGCTGCGCAGACCCGTCGCCTGCATAAACAGGAAGATTTCGTGCTCACCCCAGAAGGTATTGAAATCGCCCGCGACGATAACCGGCTTGCGGCAGGCTTTGACGAGCTCGTGCAGGTGGCGGAGCTGATAATGCCGATGCCGGTACTTCAGGGACAGGTGCACGAGAAACACGGCCACATTCTCGAGCTCGAGCTCGATGATCAGCCGCTTGATGCCGGTGTCGAAGTAATGAAAGCGCTCGCCGTGCACGCTCGGCGCCGACAGGAACGCATTGCATTGCTTGCGCACGATCGGCAGGCGATTGTTGAACGAAGCGACACCATATTTGCACTGATAGGAAGAAAAGTGCCCGATCGATTTAGCGATGACCTCGGCCTGATTGACGAGCCCGGAGCGGATCGAGCCCGTATCGACCTCGATGAGCCCGACGAAGTCCGGCCGGACCGAATCGATGAAGCGGGTGATTCGCTCGAGATTGGCACGGTTGCAGCGCAGATAACCGGCGCCCGGCAAAGGCAGGTGGAAAGAAG
>JACDCP010000262.1 GCA_013817465.1 Gammaproteobacteria bacterium
ACGGTGCCTACACGGACGCATACCTCACCGAGGACACCGATCCTACCGTCGGCGGATTCGATGACGATCCGCTGCCGTACGTACCCGAATGGAGCGTGAGCTTGAATGGCGACTATGATTGGATCGTGATGGGCGATGCGACTGCCTATGTCGGCGGTAATCTGAGCTTCACCGGTGACCGGACCGCCGACTTCGGCGTGAGAACGCCCGAGGGTAGTATCCGCGAGGTTCCGAGCTATGAGACCATCGATCTGCGGACGGGGATCTTATTTGGCGGCTGGTCGATCGAAGCCTATGCCAGCAATCTCACGGACGAGCGGGGAGTCACCTCCGTTTTCGGGGAAGGCGCATTCCCCAATAGCGCGATCGGCGTGGGCGTCATTCGCCCGCGCACGATCGGGCTGACCGTCGGCGCGGCATTCTGAGAGCGGGCCCGCGCGGACGCTTGCGGTCCCCGGCATCATCGTTCATTTTCAACTCGAGACCGGGCTCGCTGAAGGCTGGACAGACCCTGAGGCCTTGAGGATGATCGCGCGACTGCACGCATTTTCGTTGTGGCTTCTGATCGCGCTCGTTCTGTCGACTTATCTTCCACGATCGCTCGCCGCGGCACATGCCTCATCCACGCTGATCTCGAATGCGCGCGTCATTGACGGTACCGGAGCTGCCGCGCGCTCTGTATCCGTACGCATCGAAGGCGCACGCATCGCCGCAGTCGGCGATCTCGAGGCGCGCAAGGGTGAGAGTATCGTCGACGCCCGCGGTCTGGCGCTGGCGCCGGGCTTTATCGATACACACAGCCATCACGACATCGGCCTGTTCGAGCATCCAGACACGCTCGCCGCCGTGAGCCAGGGCATCACGACGATCGTCGTCGGTCAGGATGGCGCTTCCCCGAAATCCCTGCAGGCATTCCTCAGTCGGCTCGAGCACACTCCCGCCGCCGTCAACGTCGCGTCCTACATCGGACACAACATCGTACGAACGGCCGTGATGGGCGAGGACTTTCAACGTCCGGCGACACCGGGAGAGATCAGGCGGATGCGCGCGCTCGTCGGCGAAGGAATGCGGGCCGGCGCGTTCGGTCTCTCCACGGGACTCGAATACGATCCCGGCATCTATTCGACGACCAGCGAGTTGATTGCGCTTGCACGCGAGGCGGCAAAGTATGGCGGTCGCTACATCAGCCATATCCGTAGCGAGGATCGCCGGCTGTGGCAGGCACTCGATGAGATTATAGAGATCGGCCGGGAGGCGCGCGTCCCGGTGCAAGTGTCGCACATGAAACTCGCGATGACGGACTGGTGGGGCCGGGCGCCGCGTTTCCTGGCAGTGATGGAACGCGCGCGCGCGGACGGCGTCGAGATCACAGGCGACGTATATCCCTATGAATACTGGCAGTCGACGCTCACGGTGCTGTTCCCGAACCGTGACTTCACCAACCGCGAGGCGGCCGAGTTCGCCTTGCGCAGCATCGCGCCGGCAGAGGGACTGCGGCTGACGAAATTCACGCCCGCGCCCGCACTCGCCGGCAAAACAATCGCCGAGATCGCCGCCGAGCGACGGGCGGATCCGGCCGTGACCCTCATGCGTCTCATCGCGCAGTCGCAGGTGCGCGGCGAAGAAGAGTCCGTCATCGGCACGAGCATGCACCCGGACGACGTTGCGGCATTGATCAAATGGCCTTACGCGAACATCTGTTCGGACGGCGCGCTGATGGACGCGCATCCTCGCGGCGCCGGAACGTTCACGCGCGTGTTGCGCCAGTATGTGCGTGAGCGGCATGTGCTCACACTCGAGGAGGCGATCCAAAAGATGACCGCCGCATCGGCCGCGCACATGGGCATAAAAGACCGTGGGGTGATTCGTCCGCAAGCGTTCGCGGACCTCGTTCTCTTCGATCCTGAAATCGTATCGGACCGCGCGACGATCGAGAATCCTTCGGCCATGTCTGTCGGCATCGCCAAAGTGTGGGTCAATGGCGTGCTCGTGCTGGACGACGGCCGGCCCACGGGCGCGCGCGCCGGACGTGCCATTCGACGCGACTGAGGCCGGGTTATCGACCTGGCATGCGGACTCTCGAAATGTGCGAAGCAATAATTCGGAAAGGAGCGCGTGGCGGTGTCGCGGCATTCTTTCTGGCGCTCGCGAGCGGTTGTGCTGTCATCGACGACACAAACCAGCACGGGCGGGACAGGGCGCCCCGGGACGGTGCCAGCAGCATAGAGAACGAGACTCTCCAGCGCGTGCCGGTGAGCGCACCCCGGCCTGCGCCCGAGCGTTTGCTGGGCCTCATCGGCGAATATGGCCCGGATCAGAACGTCCTCTACATCTATGAGCAAGCCGGCAAGCTGCACGCGCTGATTGAGCGGTTAACCGCATACCCGCTGCTCGAGGATTCGGCCGATGTTTTCCGCTTTCCGGATTGGGGGCTGTACAACGGCGAGCGATTGATTTTCCGGAGCGATGCGAGCGGGCGCGTCGCGCAGGTCGAAATCGGCGGCGGCGTTTTCGAGCGCAGAGCCGTTGGGCCCGAAGGCGGCGGCACATTCCGCATTACACCGCAGGAACCCGTGGTAGAGCTGCGGGCGCAAGCCGTGGCGTCCGAACCGCCGGAGGAAGAGGGCAACTTCCGCGCCGCTGATCTCGTTGACCTGACGGCATTGGATCCAACCATAAAGCTCGACATCCGTTACGCGACATCTGACAATTTTCTGAGCACGCCTCTCTACACGCAGCCCCGAGCCTTTCTCCAGCGCCCTGCGGCAGAAGCCGTAGCGCGCGCTCACCGCGTTCTCGCAAAGTACGGTTACGGCCTGCTGATTCATGACGCTTACCGTCCGTGGTGGGTTACCAAGGTCTTCTGGGAAGCCACACCAGCCGACTTGCGGAAATTCGTCGCGGATCCTGCCGACGGCTCGCGCCACAACCGCGGCTGTGCCGTGGACCTGACGCTCTACGACCGTCGTACGGGTAAAGCTGTGGAGATGCCCGGCGTATACGACGAGATGTCGGATCGGTCGTATCCCGGCTATCCCGGCGGCACCGCTCTGCAGCGCTGGCATCGCGACTTACTGCGCAAGGTAATGGAACAGGAAGGCTTTGCCGTGTGGCAGACCGAATGGTGGCATTTCGACTACAACGACTGGAAAAAATATTCCATCCTGAACCTTGATTTCGATGAACTGGCCGGGACTCCATCGTGGATGCAGGTCGCCCGGGCTCCGGAGAAAAACCCATGAACCAGACGCTGCCGCGCGTCCTGCGATTCGGAGACTTGCTGATGCTCACCATCGGCACAGTGATCGGCTCCGGAATTTTTATCGTACCGGCCACCGTGCTCCGGTTGACGGGAGGTGAAGTCGGACCGGCGCTGCTGGTATGGATTGCGGGCGGTGTCCTCTCGATCCTTGGCGCTTTGACCTACGCCGAACTCGCGGCGATGAAGCCGGAATCGGGCGGCCTGTATGTCTTTCTGCGGGATGCTTTCGGCGGCTTCGTTGCCTTTCTCTACGGATGGGCGCTGTTCTTCGTGATCTCCAGCGCAACGGTCGCGACGCTGGCGGTGGCCTTTGCCGATTACATGGATCAACTCGTGCCGCTTTCGGATTGGGGCGGCAAAGCGGTCGCCATCGGCATGGTCGCCGTCATCGCGGTGATCAACGTAGCGAGCACACGGCAGAGCGCGAACATGCAGAACTGGACAACGGCGCTGAAGGTCGGCGCGATTCTCATCATGAGTATGATGTTGCTCGGACGTGGCAACGGACTGGAAGGCGCGAGCGTCGTTCCTGCTTTCATGGATCTGTCGCTGCTGGTGGCAATGGGCGCCGCCATGATCGGTGTCCTCTGGGCGTATGAAGGCTGGCACTACGTGACCTTTTCGGCTGGCGAGGCGCTCGAAACACAGCGCAGCTTCGCGCCGGCGATCATCGTGGGCACGACCGCCCTGGTCGGCATCTACCTG
>JACDCP010000263.1 GCA_013817465.1 Gammaproteobacteria bacterium
CCCGATTGAAATCGACTCGACGAACTGCGTGATCGCTTCGATTACCGGACGCGGCCGTTCTTCGTGCGGAACGTGACCGGTTTCCGGCAGGATCAGCAGTTGCGACGCACGGAGGGCGGCGCGAAAGCGGTGGGCGTTCTGCAACGGTACGACGCGATCTTTTTCACCCCAGATGATGAGGACGGGCACCTCGATCTCCGGGAACCTTGCGGTGACGGCATCCAGATCGGGTGGCAACATGTGTTCTGCGGTTCGAGCCAGCGCGAAGTTCGCGCCGGGCAGCCGCAGGAAGAATGCATAACGCTCCACCCGGTTCGGCGTGATCCGTGACTTGACCTCGAACGCTTTTTCGAGGACCAGTCTTACCTTGAGCCCGGCGGGCAATAGCTGCGCGAAAAACCGGGTGAAGGGATTGCGCAGCGCGCTGACGAAAAAAGGCGGCGGTTGCGGGTATCCGACGCTGTCGATGAGTATCAGGCCGACGATGTCGAGGCGCAATTCCGTGTCGAGGTTACGAAGGCAGGTGAGCAGCGAAACGCCTCCTCCCAACGAATGCCCGATCAACACGATTCTTTTCAGGCGGAGCGCCTCGAGGAAATCCAGCAGGATGCTTGCCTGATCACGCAACGCGTAGCTTTCATCGCGCGGTTTCGATGAGAACCCGGAACCTTTCAGGTCGAGCCGGACGACGGAGAACTCCGCTGCCAGCGCGGGATATATGTCGTGCCAGGATTCGAGACAGGCGCCGAAACCGTGCACCATCACCAGCGTCGTGTCATGGCCGCTTCGCAGAGCGGAATGGTAATGGACATCAATACCGTCGACTTCTACGGTCTGATGGAGTACGGCTTTCCACATAGGATCGAAACGTCGAGGCGCGTTGAGCGCAGGTGATCGGGGCGTTCGAGGGCTGCTTATCTGCCAGCCAGAAATCTGACGATTTCTGCTTTGTTCTGCTCCACCACTCGCCTGGCCGTTTCCCGCAGCAAAGCCTTGTCGCAGTCGGAGGTGAGCTTGAACTTCGTAGGTATCAGCGCCAGGCGTTCGCGCACTTCCTCCCTCGTCCTTAGCTCCGCCACTTCGTTCCGGCAGGCGTCTGGCAACGCAGCCCCGGGTTTTTCCGGCCACGCGTCCTTGTCTGTGTGGCGCAGAACGATAACCCGGACCGTCGCATCATCCGGCAGGACGATTTGCTGGCTTTGCAGAATATGCCATACCATGCTCTGGTAGGCATTCGCTCGCTGCTCCATGATGCTGACGATGCGGCCGGCGTCTTTGACGAAAATCTCGAAGCCCTTTTCGATACGGTCGAACCGGCTGTTCTTGACCCAGAACGGAAATGAGCTGTCGAAGGCAATCACGAGCGCCCGCTTCGCCTTGCCGTCATCCAGTTTTTTCAGAAAGAGCTGCACGAGCGACTCCGTGCCCTGATTGTCGAACAGGCCGCCGTCTCCGGCGTGCAGATACGCATCAGTGCCTTCCACCTGCGCCGTGATAGGGCCGATAAAAAACGGGAACGAAGCCGAAGCGGCCACAGCGCGTGAAATGGGCACATCGCCGGGATCCGCCCCGAGATCCTGAAACGTCAGCGGGTTCAGGGCTTCTCTGGCGAGCTGCAGCGATTCGGGCAAAGGTTCGGGAGAAGAATTTTCTGTCGGCAGCTCGCGTTGGAGCTTGCGAAGAAAATCGTAGTGGAAATCGTCTCGAGGCACAGTGGTCATGGCCAGGCGCCGGCCGTTGTTATACAGCGTCGCGTTCAGAATCAGCCTCGGGCTGTCGCCTTTGCGTTCGCGGTCGTAGAGCTGCGCGAACGTTTCCTGCTCCAGAAAGTTCGCGTCCAGCACGTCGGCGAGCGAGGTTGCGCGCTTCGTGGAATTCAGCCAGCGGCCCTTCCACACTTGGCGCCATTCCATGCTGCCCTGAATATTCCTGCCCATCGCAGTTCGGTAATCCCGGAAAAAATCCCGATAGGCCGGCGAAAGCGACCCATCGGGATTCAGCACGGCAATGTCGGCCGGCGGTTTTTGCGTTGCGAAATAGCTCGAAGCCACACTTCCGCCCGACACGCTCGAGACATAGGAGACCTGCTCCAGCAGCGACCGCTGGCCGGGCGCCGGACGCAGAGAGGCCAGGGCTTCGAGCCCCGCCGCGGCGAAATAGGCAGCACGGCTCCCGCCACCTGAAAGGGCGACGCCGATCAAAGTGTCGGACTCGCGCGACAGGGGCGGAAAGCTCGGGACCGTGGGGTCGGCTTTCGGGAGTCGTTGTACGTGAGCGCAGCCCGCCAGCAGCCAGGCGGCGAGGACGCAGGATATCGTTGCACGATGAGAATGTACCGGCATGACTCGCCCTCGTCGCCTCGATCGCTGACGCCCGGACAGCCACACAGGCGAATGGTCGAGGGTGGGACAGAATCATAGGCCCGGCGGCACGGTCGATCCAGCCTCTGATCCGCTCCCCGCACAGAAACGCGCGCGGCGCCACAGAATGCCGTTGGCAAAGCGGAACGAGGCGCGGATACTCCGGCCGACAAGCCAGCGAACGATCGAGGAGCAGCCCGCATGCGAAATCCTGAGCCACGCGAATCTGCCCCGAAGGAATCGGCCCCCACGGCTCCCGCCACCATCAACCAGGTGCTGCTGCACGAAGTGCAGAAACTGCGGCCGCATTGGCTGCGGGACTTCAAGCCCGAGGCCTATGCCTCGCAGCCCGACGATCCGGTGGCGGCGGCCAGGCGCGCGAGTAATCTTCGGGAGTTGTTTCAGGGTATCCACGCCAGCGCGAAGCAGGACGGCGGGCCGGCCGCGCCGCCGGGCGGCAATGGCCCGCTCTCCGCGCTGTGCCTGTCCGGTGGCGGGATTCGCAGCGCCACCTTCAATCTCGGGATCGTGCAGTGCCTGGCCCAACACCGCCTGCTCGGCAGGTTCGATTACCTGTCGAGCGTTTCCGGCGGCGGCTATATCGCCGGCTGGCTGCGGACCTGGATGCGCCGCTCGGGCACTGCGGTGGTGCTCGACGAGCTCCGCGCACCCGACCCGCAGCAACGCAATCCTCTGGCGCCGGAGCCCAGGCCGATCGACCGGCTGCGCGAATACAGCAACTATCTCACGCCCCGGCTCGGGCTGTTTTCGGGCGATACCTGGACGGCGGCGGCGATCGTCGTTCGCAACCTGATTTTGAACTGGCTCGTGATCGTTCCATTGCTTGCGAGCGTGATCGCGCTCCCGTTGCTTTTCCTGCTGTTCGTCAAGAGCGAAGGACTCGGCGAGCCGTGGGCGCGTCTGCTGCTGATCGCGGCGCTCGTCATCGAGCTTTATGCCAGCATCTCGATCTACTGGCGCCGGCGCTTCACCAAGAAACCGAACACGCCGCAACAATTGTTTCTCTTGACCTGCGTGTTTCCGGTCTACCTCGCATCGGCTGCCTTGTCCTGGGCCGCCATCGAGCTGCGCCTGCCGTGGCTCTACGAGAACACCGTTTCGCCGCCGATACTCGCTCTCGCAGGCTTCGCAGTCATCTGGTGCATCGTCATTCCTGTCATCGGCTGGCTGATCGCAGAATTACGCACCCTGCTCGCGCCCCATGTCGGCGCCGACCGCGTGGAGCTGGCTCCCGACCCTGCGGCTGCTGCGCCTGAAGGCGGCCCGCCCGCCCTCGATGCACGGGCATGGCGCAGAGGATCCTTGCGCGAGCTCATCGCGCTCATCGTGTCGGGAGCGATCGCCGCCGCACTTTTCGTCGGCATGGTGAACTGGTGGCTGGCGGCTCTTTACGCCCGGCCCGTGCTGTTCGTGGTGCTCGCGATGCCGCTGTTGCTGGCGCTCTACCTGCTGGCGCGGACGCTTTTCATTGCTTTCGCCGGCATCGACGAAGTACACAGGCACTCGGCGATGGCCGATG
Source organism: Gammaproteobacteria bacterium (assembly GCA_013817465.1). Classification (GTDB taxonomy): domain Bacteria; phylum Pseudomonadota; class Gammaproteobacteria; order Steroidobacterales; family JACDCP01; genus JACDCP01. Next base: position 3,901 of record JACDCP010000263.1, read on the forward strand.
AAGCCGATCGCGAATGGTGGGCGCGTTTGTCCGGCTGGATTCTGCTCATTGCG
>JACDCP010000050.1 GCA_013817465.1 Gammaproteobacteria bacterium
GCTGTCATCTCTGCGATGAGTTGCTCGAGGATCTCGAGGCGCTCGGCCGTGGCATCGACCTCGACATCATCGACGTAGACAGCGATCCCGCTCTCGTCTCTCGCTACGGCGACCGGGTGCCGGTCCCGTGAACGACGGCGTCGCGATCTGCGAAGGCCGGCTCGACCGCGGTGCGCTGGACGCATATCTGCGGGGAAAATGGGGACATTCCTGATTTTCATTTCTCTCGCGAGCATATCGACGGCTACGCGAGAGAAAATCAGGAATGTCCCCATTTTCCTGCCGGTCGCGGGCTGGCAGGGGAAAGGAACGCGATAGGAAACCGGCGGTGTCCGTATAATGCGTCATTTCCGCGGCCTTCTTCATGCAGCACATCCGTAACTTCTCCATCATTGCCCACATCGATCACGGCAAATCCACGCTGGCCGACCGCTTCATCCAGATGTGCGGCGGCCTGACCCAGCGGGAGATGGCGGAGCAGGTGCTCGACAGCATGGACCTCGAGCGCGAGCGCGGCATCACCATCAAGGCGCAGAGCGTGTCGCTCAACTACACGGCGCAGGATGGCAAGACCTATCTGCTGAATTTCATCGATACTCCGGGCCACGTCGATTTTTCCTACGAGGTGTCACGCTCGCTGGCGGCCTGCGAAGGCGCGCTGCTCGTCGTGGATGCCGCCCAGGGCGTCGAGGCGCAGAGCGTGGCCAACTGCTACACGGCCATCGACCAGGGCCTCGAGGTCGTGCCGGTCATCAACAAAATCGATCTGCCGGCCGCCGAGCCGGAGCGCGTCATGCGCCAGATCGAGGAGATCATCGGCATTGCCGCCGCAGACGCCCTGCAGGTCAGCGCCAAGACGGGCGCCGGCGTCGCCGAGCTGCTCGAGGCGCTCACGCAACGCATCCCGCCCCCGCGCGGCGACAGCGGGCACGCGCTGCAGGCGCTCATCATCGATTCCTGGTTCGACAATTACGTGGGCGTGGTCTCGCTGGTGCGCGTCGTCAACGGCAGTCTGGCGCCCGGCGACAAGGCACTGGTCATGTCGACCGGCCGCAGCCACATCGTCGATCGTGTCGGGCGGTTCACGCCGAAGATGAGCGATTGCGCGCAGCTCGGCACAGGCGAAGTCGGCTTCGTCATCGCCGGCATCAAGGATATCGACGGCGCTCCGGTGGGCGACACGCTGACCCTGGCGAAAGCGCCCTCGACCCAGCCGCTGCCGGGTTTCCAGCAAGTCAAGCCGCGCGTCTTCGCGGGCCTGTTTCCGCTCAGCGCCGACGACTATGAAGCATTCCGCGACGCGCTCAGGAAGCTGCGGTTGAACGATGCAGCGCTGCATTACGAGCCGGAGACCTCGACTGCGCTGGGCTTCGGTTTCCGCTGCGGCTTTCTCGGCATGCTGCACATGGAGATCGTGCAGGAGCGTCTCGAGCGGGAATACGCTCTGAGTCTGATCAATACCGCTCCGACCGTCATCTACGAGGTCGCGACCACCGGCGGGGAGATTTTATCGATCGATAACCCCGCGAAGCTGCCGCCGACGGGCGTCATCGCCGAGATCCGCGAGCCGATCATCTGCGCCACCATCCTGTCGCCCCAGGACCACGTCGGCGCCGTGATCAAGCTCTGCATCGAGAAGCGCGGCGTGCAGAAACGCATGCTGTATCTCGGCAGCCAGGTCTCGCTCGAGTACTATCTGCCGCTCGCGGAAGTGGTGCTCGATTTCTTCGACCGCCTGAAATCCGTGAGCCGGGGCTATGCCTCGTTCGATTATCACTTCGAGCGCTTCGAGGCGGCGCCCCTCGTCAAGCTCGATATTCTCATCAACAAAGAAACCGTCGACGCCCTGTCGACCATCGTGCACCGGGATGCTGCCTACGCGCGCGGCCGCGATCTCGTCGAGAAGATGCGCGAGCTGATCCCGCGGCAGATGTTCGAGGTCGCCATTCAGGCCGCCATCGGCAATCACATCGTCGCCCGCACGACCGTCAAGGCGCTGCGCAAGAACGTCACCGCCAAGTGCTACGGCGGTGACGTCACGCGCAAACGCAAGCTGCTCGAGAAGCAGAAGGCCGGCAAGCGCCGCATGAAGCAGGTCGGATCGGTCGAGATTCCGCAAGAGGCCTTTCTGGCGGTGCTGCAAGTCGCCAGGAAATAGGCTCTAATACCGCCCGTTCATTGAAAGAGAGATTTCATGGCCATTGATTTCGCGCTGGTCCTGGTCCTGGCGACGGTCATCACCGGCGTCATCTGGGGCGTCGACGCGCTGTTCTTCAGGTCACAGCGTGTGCGCGAGGCCGCGCGAAACGGCCCCGACGAGCCCGTCCGGGATCCGGTCATCGTCGATTATGCCCGCTCGTTCTTCCCGATTATCCTGATCGTGCTGATCGTGCGTTCGTTCCTGTACGAGCCGTTTCGCATCCCGTCGAGTTCCATGATGCCGACGCTGCTCGTCGGCGATTTCATTTTCGTCAACAAGTGGGTTTACGGATTGCGCCTGCCGGTCGTGAACACGACCATCGTGCCGCTCGGCGAACCGGAGCGCGGCGACGTCCTGGTTTTCAAGCTGCCGTCCGATCCGCATACCAACTTCATCAAGCGCGTCATCGGGCTGCCGGGCGACCGCGTCCGCTACTATAATAAGCAGCTGTTCATCAACGGCCGCCCGATCGATATCGAAATCAACGGCCCTTATACCGGCCCCGGCCCGCCGGGGGCGCGCATCGGCGTCGAGCACCTCGAGGACGCGGAGCACGAGGTCCTCGTCCAGCCTCACGGCTGGAGCCCGAATGGCGAATACCTGGTGCCGGAAGGGCATTACTTCATGATGGGCGACAATCGCGGCAACAGCCACGACAGCCGCTATGCCGACATAGGCTACATCCCCGAGGAAAATCTGGTCGGCAAGGCAGTGCGCATCTGGATGAACTGGGACTGGACCGGCAAGGCGCCTATCTGGAGCCGCATCGGCGACAGGATCCACTAGCTGCCTCGTTGCAGTATTTTCGACAAGTCCGCCAGCCGATGCAGGGATTCATCGACATCGTAAATATCGTAGTAGCATCGCGACACGGGCAGGAACGGGGAGCAGCTTATGCGCAGGAACGAGCAGGGCATGACAGTGATCGGCATGCTGATACTCGCGATCATCCTCGGCTTGATCGGTTTTGCAGGGCTCAAGCTGCTGCCGCTCTACCTGAACCACTACAAGGTCGTCAGTGTCCTGGAGGGCGTCAAGAAGGAGTACGACGGGCAGAATCCCACGCGCACGGACATCCGCAAGTCCATCGAAAAGCGCATGGTGGTCGAGAGCCTGGACACGCTGGAAGCCGACGATATCGAAATCAAGCGGGAGGACCCCGGCTACGTGGTCGCGGCGCAGTACGAACAGCGCACGACGTTCATCGCCAACGTCTCTTTCCTCGTGACATTCGACAAGACCGTCGAGATCGCCCTTTGATGCAGGCTTCGGATTGGTTCGAAGCACAATTCGCCTACCGGTTCCGCCGCCCCGAGCTTCTCGAGACAGCGCTGACGCATAGCAGCGCCGGATCCGACCACAACGAGCGCCTCGAATTCATCGGTGATGCCGTGCTGAATTTCGTCATTGCCATCAGCGTCTATGAGCGCCGTCCGGCAGACCATGAAGGCACCTTGAGCCGCCTGCGGGCCAGCCTCGTGAAGGGTTCTTCGCTGGCGGCGCTCGCCGCCGGTCTGGCGCTCGGCGAGCAGATTGCGCTCGGCCCCGGCGAGCTCAAGAGCGGCGGCTTCCAGCGACGGTCCATCCTGGCGAACACCCTCGAGGCGTTGCTGGGCGCCGTTTACCTCGACGGCGGATTCGAGGCCGCCGAGCGCTGCATTCACCGGCTGTTTGCAGACCAGCTCGCTGCGCTGCCCGACGCCGCGACGCTCATGGATTCCAAGACCCGCCTGCAGGAGCATCTTCAGGCAAGGGGCCTCGGATTGCCTGTTTATGAGCTGGGCCAGGTCTCGGGTCGCGCGCACGAACAGACGTTCGAGGTCGCCTGCATCGTCGCCGGTCTGGGATTGCAAGGCCAGGGCAGCGGCACGAGCCGGCAGCGCGCCGAGCAGGCTGCGGCCGGACGGGTGCTCGAGGACATCATCGCACACAAACCCGGATAATCATGAAGCCGCACCCGGTCTGATGAAAAGTTCATTATCGACTAACCTTTACACGCCATTCAGGCCGAGTCACTTTGGTGACATCTCGTCGCTGCGTGGATTGACGCTGAGCCTGACGGCCAATCTTGCCCAAAATCCCGCAACCATAGTCCGGGCTATGCTTGCGGGATTTTCAGACAACCTTGTCTCGCCAGATCTCAGCCTCAATTCCGCGCCTTCATGAATAATCCGGGTTAATGACGACCGAGGATTTCCGCTGCGGCTACGCCGCAATTGTCGGGCGGCCGAATGTCGGCAAGTCGACCTTGCTGAATGCCCTGCTCGGTACCAAGCTGAGCATCGTGAGCCCGCGGCCGCAAACGACGCGCCACAGGATTCTGGGCATACTGACGACCGCCCGCGCACAAATCCTGTTTGTAGATACCCCGGGCCTGCATCGCCGGCGGGCTCGCGCCATGCATCAGTTCATGAACCGGGCGGCGGCTGCCTCACTGGCGGATGCTGACGTTGCCCTGATGGTCAACGAGGCGCTCGAGTGGACCGACGAGGACGAAGCCGTGCTGCGACGGATTGAAGCGTCGGGTGTCGCGACGCTGCTCGTCGTCAACAAAGTCGATCGCGTGTCGCCGAAGACGCGGTTGCTGCCGTTCCTGGAACAGGTCGCGGCGCGCGGCTCGTTCGGCGAAGTCGTGCCCGTCTCGGCACTCAAGGGTACGAACGTCGACGCGTTGCCCGGTCTGATCGTCGATCGCCTGCCGCGCGCGCCTGCGCTTTTCCCCGCCGATCAGCTCACCGACCGGAGCATGCGATTCATTGCCGCCGAGATCGTTCGCGAAAAGCTCATCTGGCGGCTGCGCGACGAATTGCCTTACGGCCTGAGCGTCGAGATCGAGCGCTACGAAGAGGCGGCCGGCGGCGTCCTGATTGGCGCCGTCATCTGGGTCGAGCGGCCCGGGCAGAAGGCGATCGTGATCGGCAAGGGCGGCGAGCTGCTCAAGAATGCCGGCCGCGCCGCGCGTCTGGATCTCAAGGCGCGACTCGACCGCCCGGTGCGCCTCGAGCTCTGGGTCAAGGTCAAGGAGAACTGGTCGGACAACGAGCGCGCGCTGCGCGACTTCGGCTACGGGAGTGAATGACTATCAGCGCATAGTCCTCGAGCCGGCGTACATCCTGCACGCTCGTGCGTACCGCGAGTCGAGCCGGATCATCGATGCCTTCTCGGAGCGCTACGGGCGCGTCGCCGTGGTGGCGCGAGGCGTCCGGCGGCCGCGGGCGCGCTTGCGCGCGGCGCTGCAGCCTTTCCGGCCCTTGCTCCTGTCCTGGTCGGGACGCGGGTCGCTGCGCACGCTGACCGGCGCCGAGGCCGACGGGCCACCCGCTGCGCTCAGCGGCGACGCGCTGATGAGCGCCTGGTACGTCAACGAGCTGATCCTGCGTCTGCTCGAGCGTGACGATCCGCATCCCGCGCTCCATGCGCGCTATGCACAGACGCTTGCCGAGCTTGCAGCGGAGCTTCCGCCGGCGCGCAGCCTGCGCCGCTTCGAGAAGTGCCTGCTCGACGAGCTGGGATACGGCCTCAATCTCGAGCGTGATATCGTTAATGCGCAGCCCGTGCGCCCGGAGGGGCGGTATCGTTTCCAGTTCGAGGAGGGACCGAGCGAAGTCGACGAGGACGGCGATCAGGTCTTTCCCGGCGCTTCGCTGCTCGCGCTGGCGAACGGCGAGCTGAATGACGAAGGCACGCTGCGCGACGCGCGCCGCCTGCTCAAGGCGCAGCTCGATCGATACCTCGGCGAGCGTCCGCTGAAGACGCGCGACGTGCTCCATGCCATGAAGAAAATCCGATGACAGGAGGCCCGTGAACCCCCCGCGAATCGCGCTCGGCGTCAATATCGACCATGTCGCCACCATTCGTCAGGCGCGCGGCACGCGTTATCCCGACCCGGTCTATGCGGCGCTGATGGCGGAGCAGGCGGGCGCCGACAGCATCACCCTGCACCTGCGCGAGGACCGCAGGCACATTCAGGATCGCGATCTGCGCGCCATGAAAGACGTCCTGCAGACGCGCATGAACCTCGAGATGGCCCTCACCGAGGAGATGCTGGCCATCGCAAAGGACGTGCAGCCCGAAGACTGCTGCCTCGTGCCGGAGCGGCGCGAGGAGCTGACCACTGAAGGTGGACTCGACGTGCTCGGGCAGGCCGGGCGGATCGCCGAAGCCTGCGCCCGCCTCGCTGCCTGCGGCATTCGCGCTTCGCTGTTTATCGATCCGGAGCCGTCGCAGGTCGAGGCTGCGGCCGCGGCGGGCGCTCCCGTCGTCGAGCTCCACACCGGGGCCTACGGCAACGCATCGGGCAAGCTTGTGCGCCGTCGCGAGCTCGAGCGCGTCGCGGAAGCTGCGCGCCAGGCGGATTCGCTGGGTCTCATCGTGCACGCCGGTCACGGCCTGCACTATCACAATGTCGAGCCGATCGCGGCGATTCCCCAGATCGCAGAACTCAACATCGGCCATGCCATTATCGCCCGCGCCGTGTTCGACGGCCTCGGCACGGCGGTAGCCGAGATGAAGCACCTGATCATGGCGGCGCGACAGCCATGATCTTCGGCATCGGCACGGACGTCGTGCGCCTGGATCGCATCGAAAGAACCCTGCAGCGTTTCGGCGGACATTTCATCGACCGCTTGCTCATGCCGGAGGAGCTCGAGGCCTTCCGCCGGCAGAAACGGCCTGCGCGCTACGTCGCCATGCGCTTCGCCGGCAAGGAAGCGGTCGTCAAGGCGATGGGCACGGGCTTCGCCCACGGCATGTGGATCCGCGACGTCGGCATCGTGCAGAACGGCTGGGGCAAACCGGAGATCATTTTTTCCGACCGCGGCCAGGCGCTCTGCCGGCAGCTCGGCATCGGCGAAGGCCACGTCACCCTGACGGACGAGGCCGGTCTCATCGTGGCCGTCGCCGTGCTCATGCGGGGACATTCCTGATTTTGGAACGCCACGCCTCGAATCGTCTCGCTCATGCTCATTTCAAAATCAGGGGTGTCCCCTGGGCCGTGCCAAAACCTGGCGCCTGCAGCGCACGAAACCAGGAATGTCCCCCAGGCCGTGACAAAACCAAGGGGACACTCCTGGTTTCGAGTCATGTACGCGAATAACCGGGCAAAGACTCACTTGCGCCTGCAGAGCACGAAACCAGGAATGTCCCTCAAGCCGTGAGCAATCTCGCGCTGACCGCCTTTGCGCTGGTTCTGGTCCTGCTGAACGGTTTCTTCGTCGCCGCCGAATTCGCGATCGTCAAGCTTCGCGCGGCACAGGCGGAGGAGTTTGCGCGCACGCACGGTCTGGCGGGCCGGCTGCTGCATAGCGTGCGTACCCACCTGGATGCCTATCTGTCGGCCTGCCAGCTCGGCATCACGCTCGCCTCGCTCGGTCTCGGTTGGATCGGCGAGCCGGCATTCGCCCGGCTCATCGAGCCCGTGCTGGTCTCGTTCGGGGTCGGGTCGCAGGCGGTGGTCCACGCCGTGGCGTTCTCGGTGGCGTTTGCCATCATCGCGTTTCTGCACATTGTCGTCGGCGAGTTGGCGCCGAAGTCGCTGGCCATCCGCCGGCCCGAGGCCGTATCGCTGCTGACCGCAACGCCGCTCTGGCTGTTTTACTGGTTGATGTATCCATTCATCCGTGCGCTCAACGGCAGCGCCAACCTGCTCCTGCGCAGCATGGGCGTCCAGTTGGCATCGGAGGGCGGCGAAGCGTATTCCTCGCGAGAGATCCGCGCGCTCGTGGCGGCAAGCCATACTCACGGGGAGCTCGATCCGGCCGAGGCGGCCATTCTGGTGCACGGGCTCGAGCTCGACGAGCTCACGGTCGGCGACGTCATGCGGCCTTTCGGGGAGCTCACTACGATCGACGTCGGCCAGCCGCTATCGACCAGCCTGCCGCTGATCCGTCGCACGCGCTACTCGCGCTATCCCGTCTTCGAGGGGGAGCGCACGCATCTGATCGGCTTGCTGCACATGAAGGATCTGATGATTTCCGAGCAGCGCCTGCGCGATATCGTCGACTTGCGGCCGTTCCTGCGCGATCTTCGCGTCGTCGGCGAGAACGATTCGCTGCTGGACTTGTTAAAACGATTGCGCAAGTGGGCTTCGCACTTTGCAGCCGTCATCAACCGGCAGGGAACCATTATCGGCTTCGTCACCCTTGAGCATGTGTTCGAGGCGCTTGTCGGGCCCATCGAGGACGAGTTCAGCGCCGCGCCGGCCGGCTGGAGCCGGCAACCGGACGGCTCCATGACGGGCTCTGGCGCGCTGCCGCTGGCGAGTCTCGAAACCCTGCTCGCAAAAACCATTCCGATCACGGAAGTACACAGCGTCGGTGGACTGGTGATCTGGCAGCTCGGGCGTCTGCCGAATCCGGGTGAGCGAGTCGCGTTCGACGGCAGCGAGATCGAAGTGCTGCGCATGGACGGCCCGCGGATTCTCGAGCTGAAAGTGACAGTCGGCTAAGCCGGTCGCAGGCCGGAGTGAGCGCGCCGGCGAAAAATGGGGACATTCCTGAATTCGACACGAAAAAAAGGGGACATTCCTGATTTCCATACGGCGCACCGGTCGGTTCAGGCAGCGAATTTCTCTACGAAATCAGGAATGTCCCCTTTTTTCCTGAGTAGAATACGCCGATGCATTGCTTCGCCTTCGACATCGAGACGGTGCCCGATGCGGCCCTCGGCCGCCGCCTTTACGGACTCGAAGGGCTTGCCGACCACGATGTCGCGGAAGTCATGATCACGCGACGCCGGCAGGAGACGGGACACGAGTTCCTGCCGCTGTTGCAGCATCGGGTGGTGGCGATCGCCGTGGCGCTGCGCACGCGCGATCAGTTCAGGGTATGGTCGCTCGGCGAGCCCGGCGCCGGCGAGAGTGAGATCGTCAGTCGGTTCTTCGACGGGTTGGACCGGCTTTCGCCGGATCTCGTATCCTGGAACGGCAAGGGCTTCGATCTGCCGGTGCTGCATTATCGCGCCATGCTGCACGGCATCCAGGCAGCGCGCTACTGGGAAACCGGCGACGGCGAGCAGGGCTTTCGCTGGAACAACTACCTGAACCGCTATCACTGGCGGCATCTCGACCTCATGGACGTGCTGTCGGGTTTTCAGGCCGGTGCCCGTGCGAAGCTCGAGGATTGCGCCGTTCTGCTCGGTTTTCCCGGCAAGCTCGGCATGCACGGCTCGCAGGTCGGTGAGCATTTCGCGCGCGGCGAAATCGAACGCATCCGCAACTACTGCGAGACTGACGTGCTCAACACGTTTCTGATTTACCTGCGCTTCGAGCACATGCGCGGCCGACTCGGCGCGGCGGAGCTGGCTGCCGAATACGAGCTCGTGCGCGTGGCGTTGCGAGCCGATAACCGCGCCCACCTGAATGAATTTCTCGAGGCTTGGGCATGAGCGGGCGTTGCAAGCCTGCGCGCCGGAGGTCGCGGACGTCGTGTCCATGACCCATGATGGCCGCGGCGTAGCGCGCATCGCAGGCAAGACGGTCTTCGTCGACGGCGCGCTGGAAGGCGAGAGCGTATCTTTCGTGCGCACGCGCGTGCGCCGTAGCTACGACGAAGCGCGACTGGACAGTGTGCTCGTCAATTCGCCGGAACGCGTAACGCCGCGTTGCGCATACTTCGGCACTTGCGGCGGCTGCTCGCTGCAGCACCTTGCATCGGGCCGGCAACTCGAGCTCAAGCAACGCGTGCTGCTCGACAATCTGGAACGCATCGGCGGCGTGCGGCCGCGCGAGCTGCTCGAACCTGTGACCGGGCCGGAGTGGGGCTATCGCCGCCGCGCGCGGCTCGGCGTCAAGCGTGTCGAGAAGAAAGGCCGCGTGCTGGTCGGCTTTCGCGAGCGCGCCAAGTCGTACGTGGCCGACATGCTGCGCTGTGAGGTGCTTGCCCCGCCAATGGATGCGCTCATCGAGCCGCTGTCCACGCTGATCGGCTCGCTCGGTATCCGGGGAAAAATCCCGCAGATCGAGGTGGCGGCCGGGGATGCGGCCACGGCGCTCGTGCTTCGCGTGCTCGCCGAGCCGTCGGCCGCGGACAGGCAAGTCCTGCGCGAGTTCGCGGCCCGGCACGGGGTCGATTTCCATCTGCAATCGGCGGGGCTCGACAGCGTGCGTCCGCTCGATGAGCCGGCCCGCCCGCTCAGCTACAGCCTGCCGCGCTTCGGGCTGACGCTCGAGTTCCTGCCCACGGATTTCGTGCAGGTCAACGCGGAGGTGAACCGCCGGCTGGTCGGCCTCGTCGTCGACCTGCTGGCGCCGCGCGCAAACGATCGGGTGCTCGACCTGTTCTGCGGTCTGGGCAATTTCACGCTGCCGCTGGCGCGCGGGGCGAGCGCCGTCACCGGCGTAGACGGCGACGCCGGGCTGATTGGTCGCGCGAAAGCCAATGCCGCGCGCAACGGGCTCGGGAACGTGCGTTTCGCCCGGGCGGATCTGTGCGAGGCGCATGCGGCCGCCACCTGGGCCCGCGAGCCGGCCGACCTCGTGCTGCTCGACCCGCCACGGGCCGGAGCGGCAGAGCTCATCGCCGCCGGTGTCGCCGGCAACGCGCGCCGTATCGTTTATGTTTCCTGTCATCCGGCCAGTCTTGCACGCGACGCGGGCACGCTCACGCGCGAGCACGGCTTCGAGCTGACGGCGGCCGGCATCGCCGACATGTTCCCGCACACGGCGCACGTCGAATCCATCGCCGTGTTCGACGCGGCCGGCAAGCGCTGATGGCGCTCGGTCCGCTGATGCTCGACCTGGCGGGCCCGGTGCTCGAAGCCCGAGACCGCGAGCTGTTCGTGCACCCGGCGGTAGGCGGGGTCATTCTGTTCTCGCGCAATTTCGTCGACCGCGCGCAGCTCCAGCAGCTCACTGCCGACATACACGCGTTACGACAGCCGCCGCTGATCATCGCGGTCGATCAGGAGGGCGGGCGCGTGCAGCGTTTCCGCTCACCCTTCGTCGAGCTGCCTGCGGCGCGCCTCCTGGGACGCCAGTTCGAAGTCAATGCGCGCAAGGCCATCGAGCTTGCGCGCGAGACCGGCTGGCTCATGGCTGCGGAGCTGCGCGCGGCCGGCATCGATCTCTCGTTCGCGCCGGTGCTCGATCTCGACCGCGGCGTCAGCGAGGTCATCGGCGATCGCGCGTTCCACGGGGATCCGGACACCGTCGGCCAGCTCGCAGCCGCGTGGATGCGCGGCATGCACGATGCCGGCATGGCCGCAGCCGCCAAGCACTTTCCGGGCCATGGCGCCGTGCGGGCCGATTCGCATGTCGCTTTGCCGGTAGACCGGCGCCAATACGGCGATCTGCTGGACGACATGCGGCCCTACGAGCGGCTGATCCGCGGCGGCCTCGAGGCCGTCATGATGGCGCACGTCGTATACACGGATGTCGATGAGAGCCCGGCTGGCTTTTCGGCGCGCTGGCTCAAGGGAGAGCTGCGCGAACAGCTCGGTTTCAACGGGGCAATCTTCTCCGACGATCTGAGCATGAAAGGCGCGGCCGTCGCGGGCGATATGCCGGCGCGCGCACGCGCGGCGCTCGAGGCGGGATGCGATATGCTGGTGCTGTGTAATGATCGGGCGGCGGCCGCGGCGTCGGTCGACGAGATCGATGCGCCGGCAGAGCCGGTCTCCCAGGTTCGGCTGATGCGGCTGCACGGCAGGCCGGCTCCGGATCGCGCGGCGCTGGTCGCATCCGCTCGCTGGCAGGCCGCCTTGAAGCTCGTCGAGGACAGCCGCGGCAAGCCTGAGCTCACCCTGCACGCGTGACGAAGCATGCGCGTCCGGGCCGCCCGAAACTTAAATCCCGGGGCGTGGGTCCAAGACCCGTGTCCGCCGGCTATGCGGTATCCCTGATAGAGATCAGCATGCGCCCCAGCTCATTTTTCTTCGCTTGCATCCCGCTGCTGGCCACTGCGGCGGCGGCCCAGGATTCGCTCAACGATATCCTCGACGAGACGAGCCCGAGCGTCGTCAGCGTGCGGGCCTACAATCCAAACGGCAATGTGGTCGGACAAGGCAGCGGCTTCATCGTGTCGAAGGACGGTCTGATCGTCACCACGCTGCACGTCGTCGAGCCGGGTGCCGTCATCGAGTTGAAGACCGCTGACGGCCGTATCATCCATGCAAGCCACCTCGTGGCGAGGGATGAGGAATGGGATCTGGCGCTGCTGAGAGCAGACGGTTTCGAGGCCGACCCCCTGCGCCTTGCGGGCGAGGGTGCCGCGGAAGCCGGCACGGCCGTTTTCGCGATCGAAAGCCCGTTCGGCTTCAACAACGTCGCCTCGGAGGGTGAGATCATCGCGCTGCATCCGCACGCGGGGCGCAAGGACCTGCTGCAGATTTCCAACCGCATTACGCCGGGCTCGAGCGGCGGGCCCGTGCTGAACGCCCGGGGCGAAGTGCTCGGCGTCGCGCAGTCCGTGCCCAACGCGGGCCAGGCGGTGACCTACGCCATCCCGAGCGCGGTCGTGGCGGGCCTGCGGGACAGCACGCCACGAGGCGCGAGCGTGCGCGAGCTGGGGGAGTTCACCGCCGAGGCAAGGCGGGTGCGCGACGCGCTCGCCAATGTGCGGCCGGAGATCGAGCGGCAATGCGGATCCCAGGCCGTCGGCCTCATTGACAGCGTCATCACGGACGCCATCTCCTCCGGCGTCGACATCTACAACACCGGCAATCACCTCGGTTGCTACCGGATTTACGAAGGCGCCGGCTACAAGCTGCTTTTCCTGCTCGATGACCGCTGCGAGGCGGCATCGTCCCTGCTCGGCAAAGCCATCCGCGAAGCGAGTGCGACCGTCATGCCGGGCAACTACGATTCCGTTCCCGCGGCACAGGCATGGATCATGCGCATCGCCTTCGATTCGCTGCTCGGCGATCGCGGGCCGCCCAGCGCGCTGGGCAGGTCGGACGACACGCCGCCCGGGACCGAAGACAGCCTGTAAGGGAAAATGGGGACATTCCTGATTTTCGCGCCCTGATTTTCCGGCACCTGAATCCTGCAGCCGAAAATCAGGAATGTCCCCATTTTCTTGTGCCTGCCGGGCTGCTCAGGTAAAAGAACGCCTTTCCATGCGTGGACAGCCAGATGACCAGACTCGACCGTGCGGTTCTCGAGTACGCGCTTGCGGTCAGCCGTGACGGCATCGTCGTCGCGGATGCCGGGCGCGAGGACCTGCCGATCGTTTTCGTCAACCCTGCCTTCGAGCGCATCACGGGCTTCGCCGGCAGCGACGTGCTGGGCCGTAACTGCCGGTTCCTGCAGGGTCACGATCGCGATCAGGATGGCGTTGCCGAGCTTCGTCGCGCTATCGGGCAGCACCAGACGGTCGAGGTCATGCTGCGCAACTATCGCAAGGACGGTTCGCTGTTCTGGAACCACCTCGGCC